>NZ_DASZKT010000212.1:0-6857 GCF_035552695.1 Actinospica sp. | reverse complement strand
GTCCGCTCGCCCCGCACGCGAACGACCTCCAGATCCCAGGCGGCCTCGAACAGGGCATCCTTCGTGCCGAAGTGACGCAGCACGGTCTGGACGCTGACGCGCGCCCGCTCGGCCACGTCGGTCAGCGCGATCTGGACCGACAGCTGTTCGTAGGAAAGTTGGTTCACCGCGTCCAGGATCCGCTGCCTGGTCTCGGCTGTGGACTCCGCGCGGGCCCGCATCGTGTAGCTACGCGTCATTTGGAGTTGACTCTAGCCCACTCGAAAGCGTAATTTCGTGCGAACAGGCGCTCACGTCAAAATGGTGGGCGGTGAGACCGTTGACGCTACGACCGCGGCGTTTCCTGATGGTCACCTGGGACGGTGGCAGCAACCGAGCCGCATCGGGTCTTGCTGTTCTGCCGGCCGCGGACCGCTTCCTCAGCCGCGCTGAGGGGGTTCGACAAGTTCATCGCAACCCACTCCCGAGGAGGGATCATCGTGACCACACCGGCGGATCGGGCCGTGCGAACTGCGCGTTCGATCGAGAGCACCACCAAGGCGCAGGCCTTCGAGCTGCGCGCGGCGGAGATCGTGGCCTGGACCGAGCTGTTGGCAAGCCTCGGCCCGGACGACTGGTCGCGACCGACCCCGTGCACGTTGTGGGACGTCAAGGACATCGTCGGGCACCTGTGCGGGCACGCCGAGGAGGACCTGCGTCCCTGGTTGTTCCCGCTGCGTGATCGACGCGCGGCCCGCCGTCACCCGCAGATGTCCTACATCGACGCCCACATGCAGGTCCAGGTCGAGGAGCACTTGGGGATGACCCCCGCGCAGGTGTACGAACGGTTCGTACGCGTGTGGCCGCGCGCCAACCGTCGGTTGCGCCGGGTCCCGGGCATCGTCCGGCGGCTGCGGGTGCCCACGGGTCTGACCCAGCCGTCGAAGGTCTCGATCGCCTACCTGCACGACGTGATCCATGCCCGCGACCTGTGGATGCACCGCGACGACCTCTGCCGGGCGATCGGCACGACGTTCGCACCCGGCACGCACACCCCCGACGTGGTCGAACAGGTTCTGCGTGACCTCGACGAGCACTGGCCCGGCCCCACCGTGATCCTGGAGCTCACCGGTGCAGCCGACGGTGCGTGGCAACTGGGCATCGGGGCGCCGGTGGCCACTGTCCGCGCGGACGCCGTGTCATACATGCGTGCCCTGGCCGGGCGCGACAGCGATCCAGCGGCACAGGTCGTCACCGGCGACCCCGCGACTGCCGCTCTCGTCACCGCCGCCCGCGTCCTGTTCTGAGCATCCGACCCGAGCCCGATCGCGTCGATTGCCGACGGGCGTGCCGCCGCCGCTACAGCCGGATGTATCGGATCCGATCCCCGGCGGCAGAGGATCCTCCGCCGAGAGCCGGCGCCTGCCTTACAAGGCCGCCAGTTCTTCCCCGGGGGCTTGCTCGACGTGCCGACGTGATCCGCACGTGATATTCCTGTGATGCATGCATTCTGCTACCACGGATCGCGGCCACGACCTTGCAGATCCGCGACGTCCCCGGATGACGCTCTGGATGGAGCGGTACCGAGCCGATTGAGCTTGTCGAAGGATCTCCAGGGGTCTACGCCGAGGGACGGAGCCGAATCACCCGATGGACAGACGGCTGATCTGGTGCGCGTGGACCGCGTAAAGGAAGGGGCCGGGGTCAGCGCACGCAGCGACCATGCGGCCGACGTTGTCGAGGAACCGCTGGGCCATCTCGGCTGCGCGGAAGTTGCCGCTCGTCAGGACGAAGGCGCGGACTCCGGCGTCACGCAAGGCGGCTCGCTCCTCCCCGCGGCGCCGGATCCGGTCGTCCTTCATCAGCACAGCCCAACCCGCCGCTCCAGCCATGTACAGCCACTCCTGGTCCGCAACCGACTCGTCGGCGGGAATGCCGTAGTGCTCGGCGAGGGTGGTCAGGTCCAGGCCACCGGCCCGAAGCAGCCCCGGGACCTGGATTCGTCCGAGGCTACGGTCGAGGAAGAGGTGCGGCAGCCCCTCGGGATGACCGCTATGCGGCGCGGAGGGCGACACGGACGGCGTCCTCCAGTTCTGGGAGCGGTACGCCGTATTCCTCGCTGACAACCCGCAGCGGTTCTCCGGATCGGAACATCGCGAGCACGTCTTCCAGACGCGCGCCGCCGCTGGTGAAGATCGGTTGGCCGAATCCGCGGTCGGGGTCCGCGACGATCTGTGCGGTCCCGTACCGCGGCAGCCGGATCAGCCGCGCATAGCCCTTCGTGTCGAACTCGACGCCACGCAGGTAGGTCTCGACGACCTCGGCAAACACCCGCTGACCGTGTCGGACCACCACGAGCTCGCGGACGGAGCGTCCCTCGGGAGTGTCGCCAGTGCGCTCCGCGTAGTCGTAGAGGACCTCCGCGCCGTCCGTGAAAAGCCGCTTGGAGGCGAGAACGTGCTCGAAGCCCAACTCGTCCTGCAGCAGCGCCAGCGCGGGCCGAATGCGCTGCAGGGGCACCCCGGCCTCGCGGATCGCGGCGAGGACAAGACCTTCGGCAAGACCGATGAATGGGACGCTCGCCTGACCCCGGGGGGCGGGGGCGAACGTGACCACCGGTGCCCCGACCGAGGTGATGCCCCCGGGTCGATCCCGGGTGTAGCCCCGACCCCAGGTCGCGAATGTCGAGGTGGGCACGCCGACGAATCGCGCAGCCTCAGCGACGGTGTAAAGCGGGGCGTTGAAACGCTGACTCAGGTCTGCCATCTCAGCCTCCTCCCGACACCATCCGTGCGCGCACAGTGTCCCTCACCGGACCCACAGAACGCCGGAACAACCCGGCGCCCGTGAGACCCAGTGAGCGCTGGTTGAGCGGCCACGAGGCCCCGATTTCGGGCCTCCGTCATGTCGGGGCTGCGGATTCACGCAGTGCCGAACGGGTTGTCGATAGCAATCTTCCAGCCGTCGCTGCCGCGACGGGCGACGTCGGATGCAGAACCCCGCAGGTCGACCGGTGAGCCGTCCGGGCCCGCGCCCGAGATCACCCAATCGGCGACGACGAGGCCGACATCGCCGGCTTCGATGCTGTGCCGGACCTCGACGTGGATCGGCAGCTTCAGTGCCAGGAATTGGCGCAGGGCGGCCCGTACGTCTCCGGCCGCGGTGAGCACGCAGCCGGGCTGCGGTACGAAGGCCGCGCCCTGCTCGCACAGCGCCAGCATGCCGTCCAGGTCCCGGGCGTTGAAGCGAGCGGCCCAGGTGGGGTGCAGATCGGTCAGTTCGGTGATCACGGTCGGTCTCCTCACAGCCCGTTGACGAATGACTCGATCGCGGCGGCGGTCTCGGTCGGCGTTTCGATGTTGGAGAAGTGACTGCGCCCGGACACCCGTTGCACGTCGAACCACGGGTGCCGCGTGCCGAAGTCCTGCTGCGCCGCCAGGTACGCGTCGTCGGTCGGTTGTGCGTAGACGTGCAGGAACGGCGCCGGGTCCTCGGCGAGTGCGGCGACCGGGGACGGCTGCCGCGCGAAGTCAGCGGCGATCTCCCGGCCTGCGCGGGACCACATCTCGAAGCTGTATTGCCCCATGCGGTCCACAAAGGCGTGCACCGCGGTGGACGCGACGCCCGTCGTCCACATCTCGAACAGCGCGCCGCGCACCTGCTCCCACTGCGCGGGATCCTGCAACCCAGCCAGGGCGCCCATGAAGGGCGGAGGCGGGCCGAGCACCATCCAGTCCAGCGACACGATGCCGGGCACCCGCTCGATGCCGAGTCGGCGCTGCAGCTCGATCGCGACCCAGCCGGCGTGTGACTGGGCCACCGGGACCACTCGTTCCAGGCCGGCCGCTTCGACGACCGTCAGCGCGTCGTCGAGCAGGTCTGCGGAGCCGAAGTCCGCGACGTTCCGCGCCGAGCCGCCGTGGCCCCGCCAGTCCAGCGCGACACAGGTGCGGTGCCGGCCGGTCAACGCCAGCAGATCGTGGAAGCCGGCGCGGTCGGTGCACCAGCCGGGCAGCATCAGCAGTGCCGGCCCGCCGTCGCCCACTCGGTCGTATGCGATCCGCACCTTGGTCGCCGTCGTCATGTCGTTCTCCTTGTTGGCCCGTTGCCTGACAAGGAGGACTCTCGTCGTGGCGCGAGGCCAGGACATGGGGGTGACCCGACACTCAACCGACGGGTTCCCCCACTTATCCCCCACCGGTACGGGCGGCGAAGGCGACCAGTTCTGTGCGGGTGCGCAGATCGGTCTTCGCGGTCAGGTTGGCGATGTGCCGCTCGACGGTGCGCGGCGACAGGAACAGGCGCCCCGCGATCTCGTTGTTGCTCAGCCCCCCGCCGAGAAGCGCGAGCACCTCGGCCTCACGCTCGGTGACGCCGTGCTCCCGCAGCACCAACGGGACGCCGGAACCCGCGCGCCGCCGCGGCACCGGTGCACCCGCCTTACCGAGCAAGGAGCGGCAGGCCGCGACGAGCTTGCGTTGGCCGTGCTCCTCGAACTGGGCCAGCGCGGGCACCAACCACGCGGCCGGCTCGCCCCACCCGTCGGCGATGGCAGCCTCGGCGACCAGCCGGCGCCCGAGGTTGCGGTACCAGGTCAGGTTCTCGAGCACCTCGTCACCGGCGGCGAAGGACGCCAGGGCAGCCTCGTGGCGGCCGGCCCGGCCCGCCGACACCGCCTCGGCAAGGTGGACCAACCCACGAACCAACGATTGGGCGGCGGCCCCGGATGCCCGGACCTCGGCGCACGCCGCTTCGCCGTCGCGGTCCTCGACCGCGCACACGAGTGCCCACAGGCCGCGCGGGGGCATCGCAGGGCTGGCGGGGCTCGTCCGGAGCAGGTCCATCATGGTGTCCAGTTCGCGCAGCGCGCGCCGGCGGTTCTCGTCAATGAGCGAGAGCTCCGCCCGGCACAGTCCCCACATGAGCCCGGCGACGACGACGTTGTCGCCCGCGACCGTCATCGCCTCCTCGACGAGGGACTGCATGCGCGCGCGGCGGCCGAGGCGGCCCTGCGCGGCGGCCTCGCCGACCAGGCTGATGGCGAGCAGTTCGTGCATCTGCAACCACCGTGCCGCTTCGCTCGCGCGCCGGCACGCGGCGATCGCATCCTCGTTGTCGAAGTTGTAGGTGAACCAGGCGCCCAGGTGCAGGTCGATCTGGGCGACGGTCACCAGCGCACCCGTCGAGGTCGCGAGTTCTCGCGCCAGATTCAGCTGACGGGGCGGACGCATCGTCATGAAATCGATCGTCCCGACCTCGAACAGTGCCCGGATCCGCAGCAGCTCCAACCCGTGGAGCGCAGCGACGTTGCCCGCGTCCAGGTACGCCTGCTCGGCACGGTCGACGTCGGTCGTACGTGCGCAATGACCGATCAGCAGCAGGGCTTCACAGACGAGCTCGGGCAGACCGAGCCGGTCGGCGTCGGAGCGCACGGACCGTGCCAGCGCGCCGGCCTCTTCGAGATCGCCGCGGCCGTAGACGATCTGAGCGGCAGTCACATCCACCGCGGCAGACAGGCCCGGATCTGCGGCTCTCGCAGCGAAGTCGCGCGCCAGGGTGAGGTGACGTTCGGCCACGGCCCAGCGGGTGGCCGCCGCGGCGACCCCGGCCAGACGCGCGTGGACGGCTCCCACCCGGCCCGGCGGCGCGCCGAGGGCAGCCAACGATTCGATGAGGACATCTCCGAGCTCGAGGGCCGGATCGACCTTGCCTGCCCCGGCGAGTGCCTCGCACAGCGCGTCCATCGCGTTCGCCTCGGACGCCGGATCATCGGCCACCCGTCGGGCGTGGGCGAAGGCCTCCTCGGCGCTGGTGAGAGCACCGCGGGCCAGCGATCTGCGACCGGAGGAGATGAGCAGCTCGCTCGCCCGGCCGTCGCCTGCGCGCTCAGCGAGGCGAGCAGCCAGGTCGCACCACTCCCCCCGCAAATCGGGATGCGCCGCGGTGATCGCGTCCAGCGCGCGCCGGGCGAGTTCGGACCACTGTGCGGGCAACAGCCGCTCCAGGACGGCGTCGCGAGTCAGCGCGTGCCGGAATTGCACCGCTCCCAATCGCGTCGGGTCGGCGACCAGCAGTTGCGCGTCGACCCCGGCACGCAGGGCGTCCAGCACGACCTCGGCCGGTTCACCGGTCACATCGCAAAGCAGCGTCCAGTCGAAGCGTCTGCCGAGCACGGCGGCCGTGACGAGAATGCGTGCGGCGTTGCCCAGCGACGCGAGCCGGTGCTCGACGCTGTCGGACACGGTGCGGGGCACCTGCGGCTCGAGGTTCCCGGCCACGGCCCAGCCGGCACCGTCGTCCACGAGCGCGCCCGCCTGGACGGCCCCGGCAAGCAGCTCCTCGACGAAGAAGGGCACGCCGTCGGCGCTCGCCGCGAGCAACGCCTGCACCGACTCCGGGACGTCGGCGCTCGCCAGGCAGGCGCGCGCCATCTCGTCGGTGTCGGCAGGGGTCAACCGCGCCAGCCGCGCCACCGACACCGCCCGCCGCGCAGCCAGGACGTTGACCAGGTCGACGGCAGGGCCCGCCGGCTCCGAGCGCACGGTGCACACCAGCATCACCGGTTCGGACGCGAGGTTCTCGCAGAGGTACTCGACGATGGTCAACGTCTCGGGATCGGCCCACTGCAGGTCCTCGAGAATGAGCAGGC
Source organism: Actinospica sp. (assembly GCF_035552695.1). Lineage (NCBI taxonomy): Bacteria > Bacillati > Actinomycetota > Actinomycetes > Catenulisporales > Actinospicaceae > Actinospica > Actinospica sp. Next base: position 229 of record NZ_DASZKT010000212.1, on the reverse strand, counting down.
AGCCACGTCCGCGCCCGATCGCCCGCAGCAGCCGCACGATCGCTTCGGCGAGCACGACGACGGACTCGTCGATCGCGGAGAATTCCCCTTGGCGCCACTGCGGCAGCAGACGCGCCAGCGAGCTGCGGAACGGCGTCAGCTCGGCCGGCTCGGGCAGGTCCTGGTCGCGGAAATAGGACAACAGCGCCTCGGACAGCGGGCGGAAGGCCACCGTGCCGGACGGCTGGGT
>NZ_DASZKT010000211.1:0-11070 GCF_035552695.1 Actinospica sp. | reverse complement strand
GTTCCGCCGCGGCGCTGGTCGTCGTGGTGGAGACGCCGTTCGTCAGCCGCTTCTTCGGCTGCACGCCGCTCGGGCCGACGGCCTGGGGGCTGGTCGGCGCGTCCTGCACGACGGCGACGCTCGCCGGAGCGGCCGCGCCCGGCCTGGTCGAGCGCGTCGCGGCCGTCCGCACGCATTGACACCGCTCACCCGCCCCCGGAGCTGAGGAAAGCATGCTCGATGGAAGGGGTGCTCGACCTCGCGGGTGTCGGCTTTCTCGACTAGGCCGGGCCGCGGGCCCTGCTGCGCGGTTCGGACGCCGCCTCTGCCGCCGAGGTCCGGCTCGGCTTCGTGCTCTCCCCGGCGGTCGCCCACGTGCTCGACTCGTCGCGGATCGAACCGGAGGCATTCGGGCATCACGGCTCCGGACCGGGATTCGGCGACATCCTGACCCGCGCGCGGTACTACTCCGCAGTGTCCCCGCGCAGTGGACCCCAGCGGCGCAGCGCGGCGAATCCGACGCCCGCGGCCGCCGCGACCGGCCACTCGACCGCGCCGAGGGCCGCGAGCCCGCCGAGACCGAGGTAGACCGGCAGGCCGTGCGCCATCGGAGCCACCCGGCGGGCCACTGCTACCGGGGTCCTGACCAGCGCCGCCGCCGTGTCTGCAGCGGCCTGGTCCAGCCGGTCGACCGGAACGGTGAGCCGGTAGACGGGCGCCTGCTGCTTCGCGGCGCGGGACTGGGCGGACGGACGGGTGCTTGTGTCGTTCTTGGTGCGAGAACTCTGCTTGACATGATCGGCCGTGGCCATGGAATGTCACTCCTTCCGTGTCGCGTCCCCAGTGCTCGCTTGGCGGCCGGTCAAACGCCGTTCCGCCAACAAAGGCGGCCGTGCCCGCCTCGCGCGCGGGCACCGCGGTCGCTGTCGGTCCGCTCACTCGCGATTCCAAGACTCAGGTTTTAGTCACTCACATATTGATTCGCCTATTGGCCACTCAAGTGTCGGGCATCGCGCTGCTGATTCCGCCGAGCACGGACTCCGGCGCGCCGAGCGCCGCGATGTCGCCGAGGGAGACGACACCGATCGCCTTACCGTCGCTGACCACCGGCAACCGGCGCACCGCCGCATTGCGCATCAGGTCCGCCGCCTGCACGACCTCGGTCTCCGGATCGACGGTCCACAACTGCCTGCTGCACGCCTCGCGGACAGGCGTATCGGGGCCGAGGCCGGTCGCGAGTGAGCGCACCACCAGGTCGCGGTCGGTCACCACGCCGATCAACTCGGAGCCGATCAACTCGGTGCCGTCGGCGATCAGCACGGTACCAATGTCCTCGTCTCGCATGATCTGCGAGACCTCCCGGATCGTCGCGTCGGGCCGCGCGGTGATCGGCGCCGGCGCCATGATCTCGCGTACGGTCACAGTCATCGTTGAAGTCCTCCCTCCGCTTCGCGACGGCCGGTCGGCCCCCGATCCACGCCGTCTACCCCGCCTCACCTCGCACATGCACGCATATGGGGATGGATCAGGGGTAGCCGGACCGCATGAATGATCATCGAAGTGACGCGTTCGCGGGGCACCACTTCCCGTTCCCGTCCAGGTCAGTGGTTCTTGAGCCGTCCCAGACCGCCACGGTGCCGCCGCTCCCGGACCCGAACGTGCCACCGGTCCCAGATCCGGACCGCCCGATCGAGCCGGTGCCCGAGCCGACGCCGGTGCCCGAGCCCGAGCCGGATCGTCCGATCGAGCCCGCCCCCACGCCGTATCCGACCCCTGATCCGGAGCGGCCGATCGGCCCGGACCCCGACCGGCCGGTTACGCCCAGACCCGAGCCGCCGCCGGATCTCTAGGCTTTCGCGGCCCGGTGGCCGTGTCGCGCACAGTTTGGGCGATGTGGCGCGTGGCGCGCGGTGCCCGAAACCGCCGCGGCATGCGCTCCCGACGGAAACACCTGGCGCATGGTCGGACCGCTGCGGGTAGCAGGCGTGGATCTACGAGGCGAACGAGGTGATCTGGTGAAGGCTCTGGTGTACAAGGGCGAGCACACCGTGGGCGTCGAGGTACCCGACGCGCGGATCTAGTCGCCGCAGCCGCCGGCGCGGCGGCTGGCCGCGACCGGGAGCAGCCCGCAGCCGCACCGGGCCGCCTGGTCCTGGGCCTCGGTGGCGGCGCGGCCCTTGAGGCGGCGGGCACGGCCGGCGCGCTGGCTGGTGAACTGCAGGCCGGCTTCGGTCTGCGTAATGCCGACGTGTCGAATCGGCACTGCGCCGCCGACATCATCTGGGGTAGCCCGTTCGGCGCCGTCGTGCACGGCTACGACGAGCTGCACGCCATTCACCGGCGTCTTAAGCAGCAGGCGCGCGGTGGCCGGGACTCGCGCTATGAGGTCGTGAAGGTTCTCGCGCCCGCGCCCCGGTGTGGCGATCGCCCAGCTCCGCCGGCTGGCCCTCGACGAGGACGGCCGGCCCTACGAGCCCGACGGCGACCTGTCCGGCACGTTCTGCGAGATGGCGAGGTACGTTCTGGTTCGCCGCGGCGGCACCTGGTGGCTCGCTGTCGGCCAGAACACGCCACTGCCGACGCCCCCCACCGCGCGGTAGCCGGGCGTTGTTGTCGATCAGCATGCCCATGCCGGTTCAGTTGGCCGAGCGCGTCCAGCGTCGATGGTGTCAGCCGAGCCCCTGGGTGAAGCCCTGGCGCCAGCTCGGGTAGCGCGGTTTCCAGCCGAGTTCGCGCTTGGCTTTCGCGTTCGAGGCACCGCGCGTTTCGGTCATCATGAGCGTCGCCGTCTCACCGGCAACCAGCCGCGCCAGCCAGCGCGGGATGCGCCGTGGCGGCTTGGCACCGAGCGCGCCCGCCAGCACGGGCAGCCACTCACGCACCGACGCGGGCTCGTCGTCGACGATGTTGTAGACGCCCGGCGCGCCGTGCTCGACGGCGGCGACGGTCGCCGCGGCGGCGTCCTCGATGTGGATGTGCGAGGAGACGCCGCCGCCATCGCCGATGATCGGCAGGCGGCGTTTGCGCACCGCCGTCGCCATCACCGCGTCCGCGGCCAGACTGATCGCGGTGCCCGGACCGTAGAAACCGCCGTAGCGGAGCACCAGACCCTGACCCCACGTGATCGCCGGGACCGCCTGCTCGAGGTGGCGCATCGCCGCCACTCCGTCGCGTAACGCCGTCGGCGGGTCCGGGTCGGGCGGATCGGTCTCGCTCAGCACCGGCCCGCCCGTGCGGGCGAACTGGAACGCGGCGAAGCCCTGCGCCACGAAGCGCCGGGCCCCGCACGCGCGGCCGGCGGCCAGCAGATGGTCGGTCCCCTCGGTGCGCAGCCGGGTCGTCATGATCGCCCCGCTGAAAGCCTCGGGATGCCGCGCGTCCCTGAGCGACATCCTGCCCGATAGCGCCGTGAGCTCGTGCACGATCACCTCGGGCTCGGCCAGTGCCACCGCGTGGGCGACCGCGTCGCCATCGAGCGCGTCGGCCACCACCGGGCGCGCTCCCAGAGCGCGCACAAGCTCCTGCTTCGCACTGCTCCTGGTCATTCCGGTCACCTCGTGACCTTGCGCGACGAGTTGCGGGACGAGCACCCTGCCGAGAGCGCCGGTGGCGCCGGCCACGAACACCTTCACGATCGCTCCCTTCGTCCGCCGAATCCGCTTTGAAACGAGATCCGGATCCGATGCCGGTGCCCCGCGCGCCGCGACCCAAACGCGGAGCCCTGCACGGAGCGAAACCTTCACCGCCGGGCAAGCCGACCGTGACCTGGGGCTGCCACGTCGAACTTGGCAACAAGCCCCCACAGCGGGCCGTCAGCCGATGACGGCGGCCACGACGATCCGGAATCGGTTGCATCCGGCGCATCATCCCGGCCGTCCGCCGGCTAAGGCTTCGGCGGGACTCTTCCAAACGGCAGCTCAGCGGGAAACAGGGGGCTGTTTAACTGGCAACGTGCACATATTCGAACTATGCCGAATTCCTCGCATGGGCGCCTCGAAGAGTGCGTGAGACGGAACGGTGTTGGCGGTGAGCTTTTGGTCGCCCGTTACGGCTTCGCGTCTATTGCGCCGGCTGGCCGGCGGTCAGGGCGGCGCGCGAGCAAGGTTACGGCGGTCTCGTCGTGACCTATGAGGCCGGCGCGATCGTTCCGGTCTCCCACCGCGGCTGGAGCGTCGTGGTCACCGGGTACGCCCGGCAGGTCACCGACCCAGGTCAGCTCGCGACCTCCAGGAGCGACTCGTGCCCTGGGTCGAGACCGCCGTGGACCGGATGGTTCGCATCCGCCCGGAGATGGTCACCGGCTTCCGTCTCGTGTCAGGGGCCGATCGTTTCACGCGTAGGTGCCCGGTGCGCGCGGTGGTGTTCACCGGTCGACCCCTCCGAGCACCGGGTCGAGGGAGGAGATCGCGGCGATCACGTCGGCGAGCAGCCCGCCTTCGACCATGGCGGGCAGCGCCTGGAGGTTGGAGAACGACGGATCGCGCAGGTGGACGCGGTAGGGGCGGGTGCCCTCGTCGCTGACCAGGTGCGCGCCGAGTTCGCCCCTGGGGGATTCGACGGCGGTGTACACCTGCCCGGCCGGTACCCGGAAGCCCTCGGTGACCAGCTTGAAGTGGTAGATCAGGGCCTCCATGGACTGGGCCATGATGTGCCGGACGCGCTCGAGGTCGATGCCTTGGCCGTCGCCGCCGAGGGAGAGGCGGGCGGGCCAGGCGATGTTCGGGTCCTCGAGCATGATCGGGCCGGGGCGCAGCCGGTCGAGGCATTGCTCGACGATGCGCAGCGACTGGTGCATCTCGGCGATGCGCACCCGGTAGCGGCTGTAGGCGTCCGCGTCGGTCTCGGTGGGCACGTCGAACTCGTAGTCCTGATATCCGCAGTACGGCTGGGACTTGCGCAGGTCGTGCGGCAGCCCGGTGGCGCGCAGGATCGGGCCGGTGACTCCGAGGGCGAGGCAGCCGGCGGTGGCCAGGTACGCGACGTCCTGGGTGCGCCCCTTGAAGATCGGGTTCTCGTCGAGCAGGTGGTGGTAGTCGCCGAGCCGGCGGCGCAACAGCGGGATGAGCTGTCTGATCCGTTCGGGCGCGTCGGGCGGCAGGTCGCTCAGCACGCCGCCGGGGCGGATGTACGCGTGGTTCATCCGGTTTCCGGTGATCGCCTCGAGCATGTCGAGGATGAGCTCGCGCTCCCGGAAACCGAACGTCATCACGGTGACCGCACCGAGCTCCATGCCCGCCGTGGCGATGGCCACCAGGTGGGAGGAGATGCGGCCGAGCTCCATCAGCATCACGCGGATCACGTTCGCCCGCTCGGGCACCTGGTCGGTGACGCCGAGCAGCGCCTCGACGCCGAGGCAGTAGGCGAGCTCGTTGAACATCGGGGCGAGGTAGTCGGCACGGGTGACGAACGTGACGCCCTGGGTCCAGGTACGGTACTCGCAGTTCTTCTCGATTCCGGTGTGCAGGTACCCGATGCCGCAGCGCGCCTCGAGGACGGTTTCTCCCTCGAGTTCGAGGATCAGGCGCAGCACGCCGTGGGTGGAGGGGTGCTGCGGCCCGAGGTTGACCACGATGCGTTCCTGCGCGTTCTCGCGGTCGCTCACCTCGGCGAGCAGCTGTTCCCAGTCCTGCGCCGCGCCCGACGTGGTGAAGGCTTCGCTGCGTGGCCCGGTGTCGTGGTCGGCGGCGCGGTTGGTCTCGGCCATGGCTCTCTCGGCTCCCGAGGGCGGTTTCGCGGTCCGTACTGCGCGCCGGTGCCCGTGTCGGGCCCGGCGAAACCCTTGCCGCGCCGCGTGTTCACTCCTGCGGCGCCTGATCGTGTGCGTCGGGCACCACGGCGACCGGCGCCGGGCAGTGCGTCAGCAGCTTCGCGGCCACGTGCGCCGGTCTGGCCGGTAGTGGGCCGTGGCGGGGATGAGGGTGCGCGCCGATGACGACCAGCCGGGCGTGTTCGCCTTCCGCGGTCAGCACCTCGGCCGCCTCGCCCTCGATCGTGGTGATCTCCACGTGCACGTCCGGGTACCGCCGCTGGAGTGCCTGTAGGACCAGGCGCGCCTTCGCCGTCTCGCGCTCGATCGCGTGGTCGCGCTCGGTGTTCGTCGCTCTTGCCCGCGGGGGACTTGCGCTGCGTATGCCGAGTCCGGCGGGCATGAGGACCGGCATCTCGACGTCCTCGGGCGGGTGCGGCCCCGGCGCCAGCGTGCGCACAGCGTGCAGGCTTGCGCCGTGCAGGTGTGCGGCGGCGAACGCGAACTGCACGGCGCCCTGCGCGGGTTCGGGGGCGAGACCGAGTACGACCGGTCCCTCGTCCTGCTCGGCGCGCGGGCCGCGCACGACCACCAGCGGGCCGCGGGTGCGCGCGGCAAGTGCCCGGCTGACCGAGCCGAGCAGCGTGCCGGCGATCGCGCCGTGCCCGCGCGTGCCCGTCACGATCAGCATGCCCTGCCCGCTGAGCTCGGCCAGCCGCTCGACGGGATGCCGCGGGCTCAGTTCGGTCTCGACCGGTAGTCTCGGCACGAGCTTACGGATCAACGCGGCGACCGACTCCACGAACACCGCGCCCTCCGTACCCGGCTCGCTCTGGTGCGCGATCGGACCGAGCGCGGGCGGGATGCCCCCGGTAGCCCCGCAGGCGAGCAGCACGGTCAGCGGCACGTCCCGCGCTTCGGCCTCGTGCGCGGCCCACACCGCGGCGTGCCGCGCGGAGTCGGAACCGTCCACGCCCACCACTACGCGGGCCAGTTCGCCAAGCACCTGGTTTCTCGTCATGGCCACCACGCTCCTCCCGGATATCCGGGCCAGAATCTACGCATTTTGCGGATTGCCGGGATTCGTGCGGCTAACCTCCTCGGACAGGGCGAGAATTGTGCGCGCCCCGTGCGTCGGCGGTCAGGTCGCCGCTGCCGGGAGCCTGTTTGATCCCGGATCGACGGGCTACGAGGGCATCGAAGCGAGATGACGGCCGCCGACGGCAGCCGAGAAGACGAGGCGAGCCGCCGGGTTCACGGATCCCGACACCTTGCCCCGCCTGCGACGTCGCGGTGCAGTGGACCGCCGGAGTCGATCACCGGCCCTCTCGGGCAGACGGGCGAGCGCGCCGCCGGGCACGGCGCTTATGGAGTGACCGATCTCCGGCTCGGCGCCGCGGGCGGCGCGCTCCGGATGGCGAAGGGGGGTGAACGCGGTGTCTCGGTCGCGGTGCGCAGTGGGGACGAGTCCAGGCACGCACAGTGCACTGCGCGCGAGGTTGGTCATGGCGTGCTTCGGCCTGGTCTGGTGCGTGGCGGGGATCGTGGGATTCGCGCTGTAGCCCGCCGTACCGCTGGTGATCATGTTCACGGTGACCGCCCTGATCGCGGTGGTCGACATCGTGGTGGTGGTCCGGCATATCCGAGCCGGACCGGTGTTTCTGCCGGGTCCTGAGGTGCCGCCGTTCCGGCCGGCGCGCGAACCGAGGCCACTGCCTGCGCCTCGTCCTGCCGCCCGGCCGGCGGTCCGGCACGTCAGATACCTGCTCGCCGTGGGCGTGGCCGTGGTCTTGCCGGCCAACGCCTGGACATGGGTGCGTGGGGCTTCGCTGATCGCCTCCGTCGTGATCAGTGTCCTCGCCGCACTACTGATCACGGGCGGGGTGATCGCGGCGAACATCGAGAGCCCCATCGAGCGCGACGAAGAGCTTCCGCCCGACCCTGGAGCCGGACTTCCTCTCGCCCGGCGCCGCGCGCGCCGCGGTGGCTGCCCGCCGGGCAGCCACCGCTTCACGACGGCGGGCAGAGCGGAGGTTGCCGCGCTAGGCCCGGCGGCATGCACGACGGGCGCGCGGCGAGACCCGCTGTCTGCCGCTTGGCGGGTAGCCGAAGGCGTGAATGAAGTGCGCCGGACCGGGTAGCCCGAGGCAATGATCTGGACCACAGCACGTCCGCGTGAAGCACTTCGGTCGCCGGTCGTCGGCTCGGACCCGCGTCCGAGCCCGCCCCCGCGGCCCGATCCCGAGCCCGAGCCGGTTCCGAGGCCCGGGCCGGTCCCGGGCCCGATCCCGCCGGCCCCGCAGCCGCCCAACCCGGAGCGTCCGCCCGGACCGCCGGTGCCGCCCGAGCCCGATCCGAGTCCGCCGATTCCCGAGCCGGGGCCGGACATCCCGCCGATCCCGGTGCCGGAACCGGGACCGTCCATGTCTGACCGCCGGCGGCGGATCCAACAGCGCTTGGCCAGCCCCTCCCTCACCGCGACTGATGCAACGGCGGTCTTGCAGATCAGCGTCCAGCCCACGCTTCGGCAGGTGACACAGCCCGCTCGCGCTAGTGAGTCGGGACCCAAGACGTCCCGCGCCCCGATAGACGTCCCGCGCCCCGATGCGCGACAGGCTCGCTCAGCGGGACCCGCACGGTCAAGATCCCCGCGTCGTAGGACGCGGTGACCTCGTCCACCTCGGACCCGGATAGTTGCGCCGTACGGCAGAACTAGCCGTACGGAACTCGCTGTGCTGCTTGTCCGTCTTCTGCTCGCTACGCTCGGCGCAATCGAGCGCCCCGCGCACGACCCGCCGTCGCCCTACAGCAGGCTGGGGAATGGCTCCAAGAAATCGCGCCGGTCGGGCAGCAGCCCGAACGTCGGGCTCCTCGGGGGGAACGGTCTCAGCAGCCGTCGTCACTCATCCATCTCGCTCTGTGTGGCCACTGATGCGGGAGGCGGGACTGTCACCGGCGGCTTTGCGGCGCCGGCTGTGGTGTGCGTCGAGCACCGACAGCGCCCACCAAGCCGCGTCCGCCAGCAACACGACGGCCCCCAGCAGCGCCGCGTCCGCGCTCGAGACGGCGAAAGCCACCACCAGAAGCACACAGCCGACCATCAACGCCGCCAGCCGGACGGCGCGGCGCAGCCGATGCCGTATCCGCGGCGGCGCCCAGGCATCGAAGCGCTCAAGCCCGCGCGCCAGATCCGGTGTGCTCGTGCGCAACTGCTGCTCGATCCCGGCAAGCACCCGCCGATCGTGGAGAGAGAGCATCACGTGCCCGCCTCCTTCCGCGCCCGCATCCTCCGGATCCCGGACCGAAAACCGGTGCCCGGTTCGACTCGATCTATGCGCACGGGCACGATCGAAAGACGCGCGCGAGCCCGCGTACCGCAGCACACTGCGGCAGGAGGCCGCACACCGCGAACGGCGTGCTCACCGTCTTCCCCCGACCCCGGGCCGTGCGGGACCGGCCAGCCGGATCACGTCGGCGTCCTCGAGCTGCTCGAACCGCTCGTACCAGGTGCCGACCGACCCGAAGTCCTGCGGCACGGCCAGCCACACGGTCCCGTCGGCCAGATCGGCGATGCGTTCGGCGGCGTCCCGTGCGCAGACTGGCGCCGCGAAGATCAACCTGCGCGGCCGCCAGCGCCGTAGCGCGTTCAGCGCCGCCTGCGCCGTGACCCCGGTGGCCACCCCGTCATCGGCGAGCAGCACATCCCGTCCGGCCATCTCCGGGAGCGCGCGCTCGCCCCGGTAGAGCGCGGCGCGCCGGTGCAGCTCGCGGCGTTCCTCATCAGCCAGCGACCGCAGATGCCCGGTCTCGAAACCGAGCTCGGAGGCCTGCGGGCCGAGCACGATATCGCCGGAGCCCTCGGCGATCGCGGCCATGCCCACCTCCGGGAACCCGGGCACCGCGATCTTCCGGGCCACGAACACCTCGACGCCCACCCCGAGTCTGTCCGCGATCACCCGCGCGACCGGGACGCCGCCACGCGCCAAACCCAAGACCACCGGGTCTTCCAGCCGCAGATCCGCGACCGGCTCGGCGAGCCTGCGGCCGGCATCGACCCGGTCGGCGAACACCAGGGAAGCTGGTCGGTTCACTGGTACACCTCCGCCGCCCAGGTCATACCGAGGCCGCGAATCCGAACAGCAGCAGCGCGCCGATGTCGTCCGGAAGAGCCACCGCCACCTTCGCGCTGACCATCCCGTCGGTCGCCTCGTCGACCACCGCGGCCACCGCGTGGCTGAGCATGGCGGCCCTGGACTCGTTGACCCCGGCTCGCGCGGCGACGCGCGCGATGAACTCGAGCTTGTCGAACCGCTCGCCGGCCGCCCGCGTGGCATCGGGGCGCCGCAGATGCTCGCCGATCTCGTGCGGCAACTGCGCCGCGAGGTTGGCGGCCAGCCCCGCCGGTACGCGCTCGCCGAGGGTCTCCAACGTGGCGCGAGTGGCGCGCTCCGCCTGGCCGCGGTCGGGCAAACGCGCTGCGGCCTGCACCTTCCCCAGGAATTGATCGTGCTGCATGGTCGACCTCCATCCATCACCGCGCCGGTACCCCGCACCACGTGGCCCATGCGCCCCAGTTCCCAGATGCGACACGCCCGGACCCTGGGGTGATCTGCGCAGCTTCGAATACCTCTCCTGCCGCGACTCCATGTATCGGCGATGGCCGCCCGTTCATTGCGAGCGCCGGCCCTCGTCGTTGAGTAGCGGGATCTGTCCGCCGGCGAGCACGGCCGCGATCTGGCGTTCGGTCAGGTGGTGGCGGGCTCGGTGGGTCTCGTCGCGTGTCGTGTTGCGGATCTCGATGCCTGCGTCGTGTCCGTCTCTGAGTTGGTCGTGCAGGTGGGTGAGAGTCAGTTCGTCGCCCGGCGCGATGCGTTCGTAGGCCGTCGGGTCGGCGAACTCGAGTGGGAGGATGCCGAAGTTGGCCAGGTTCTGGTGGTGGATGCGGGCGTAGGACTTGGCGAGCACCAGGCGCAGTCCGAGGTGGCGCGGGGCGATGGCGGCGTGTTCGCGGGAGGAGCCTTGTCCGTAGTTGGTACCGCCGACCACGGCGTGGGCTCCGGTCTCGTGGGCGCGCTGCGGGTAGTGCTCGTCGAGTGGGGTGAAGGTGAACTCGGCGAGTTTGTCGATGTTGCTGCGGTACGGCAGGGCGCGGGCACCGGCGGGAAGGATCTCGTCCGTGGACACGTCGTCGCCCACCTTGATCAGTACCGGAATCGTCAGTTCGTCGGGCAGCGGCTCGAACTCGGGCATAGAGCCGATACTCGGCGCCTTCTCCAACTCCACCTGCTTGGCCTCCTCCGGCGGGAGCGGGGCCTCGAACTGTGTGTCGATCACGGTGAACGACA
>NZ_DASZKT010000210.1:0-17948 GCF_035552695.1 Actinospica sp. | reverse complement strand
AGGTCTGCTTGTGTTCTGGTAGGTCGCAACAATATTGTCCCCGGATACCGCTGCTTCTTAGAGATCGAACTGCGAGCTGCCTAGCTCATCCAGCTGTGCTCCTGACCACGAGTACACATCGAGTTCCGAGGCAATTGAAGGTGAAATAGCAGCGAGCGGGCTGAGTCCTTTGCGGATCAGAAACCCATTAAGCTGCAATAGCATGCGCCCCTCCCGGTGGAAGTCTCTGAACAGCATGCCCACGCTGCCGTGGCGTCACCGTACTGCGACAGGCATGCGCGCGCTAGCGGCCACTGGCAAATGAAGCGGGCAATCAATGATCGGTTCGCACCTACACGCTCACTTCTAGAACTTTTGTTCTTTCGGTGCACTGCAGCCGGGTAATAAAGTGACTGATTGTAGGCAGAGTGGCGCACGTTGCACCAGCTGCTCCCGAAAGTCGTAGCGTATATCAACGATTGATCCACAGGGCCAGTCGTGCTCACCGCATTCGGCCATTCGGGGTAAGAAGAGCTCCCAAACATGCCGGTGAGTCACCCAACGTGGGGTACGGGTTGGACGTCTTAGCCTTGCCAGGCTCGCTCGAAGCTGTCGACGTAGGTGGAGAAGAGGACAGAATCGGTGGAACGGCGAAGGTGGAGGACGGGGGCTGCAGAGGCGGGCAAACCGTAGATGTGAGGATTGGCAAATAGCTGGTCATCTGCGCGGAAGACCGAGTTGTAGAGGATCGTCCGACCCTCGAGTCGTTGGTCCCGATCCCGATCCAGACTTGCTCATCCTGGTCGATCCTCTCGACACCAGCGAGTTGGCAGTCCGTGCCCTGCATGGGTACACGCACGTGATGCTCTACTCTCGATCTGCGGCCCGACCTGTTGTCGCCGTAGTCGGTGATATCTACCACCATCTGCAACTGTTCATCGGCTGTCGCCACGATGACGGTGAAGACCGTGCTTACCTCGTCACGGCCGACCAGGAGATTCACCAGCTGTGCACACGCGCTCCCGTCAGCCTGTCACAGGCTCTTATCACCAACTATCTGATGCGTCCTGCCGAGCGCCTGCAACCCATCGCACGCCAGCAGGCCCTGATCGATGCAATGACCGCGTCGGGTCCGGATGGGCCGGCGCGAGGCAGGATCGGTGTTGATTTCGGCTCGATCAGCCTCTGCCACGTCGCCTCAGGACAGACCGATGCGACAGTGGAGTTCGCCAAGGGCTTCGCGATCTGGGATCTGGCTCCCGGCCACTACATCCTGCACGCGGCAGGCGGAACCGTGATCGACCTGCAGGGAAAAGAAATGCCCCTCGACTACGGACTCGGCGACCTCGCGGATGTCGCCGCCGCGATGGACAAGCGACGCAAGTTCATCGCCGCTACTGGTAGCTCACTCGCCCAAGAGATCCTCGAACACCTTGATGCGCCTCCTGCTGAAGACCGATCGGGAGCGGGAGGGGCTGCTCCCTGAACCGGCCTGTCGGGTGGGCAAGCGGACCCGGTGCAAAGCACCGATACCCGCAGCAGATCGACGCGACGCCGGAACCGTCGGACACGATAGTCATCGCCTGCCAGCTCTCTCGAGCCGGTGGCGGACGGGGCGGACGGGGTGGGCGGCCGGGTGCGCGGCACTTCTCGCGCACCCGGCCGCGTTTCTCCCCCAGAGGTGTCAGAGCCGGAAGACGCCGAAGGCGAAGGGCGCTGCCTTCGCGGACGTCTCGGTGATCTCGACACCGTGGCCGCGCACGGGTTGGGCGGCGGCCAGATCGGGGCGGTCGTGGCGCAGGTCGACCGGGCGACCGGAGGGGTTGATCACGACGAGGAAGCGTCCGCCGCGGATGTAGGCGAGGGGATAGCCGTCGTGCAGGACCTCGAGGCTCGCGCCGGGGCCGAGTTCGGGGTTCTCGCGACGGAGGGCGATCAGGTCTCTGACGAGGTTGAGGAGCGAGTGCTCGTCGGCGCGCTGCGTGGCGGCGTCCGGGCGCCCGGGTTCGGCGTCGAGCGGGAGGTAGAGCTCGTCGGCGGGCGCTGTGGAGAATCCGGCGTTCGAGCCCTGATTCCACTGCATCGGGGTCCGCGATCCGGCCCTGTTGTAGTGCGGGCCGAGGACGCTGCCCTCCTTCTCCGGCAGGCCGGGCACGTAGCGCATCCCGATCTCGTCGCCGTAGTAGATCGCGGGCACGGTCGGGAACGTCAGCAGGAACGCGAACGCGGTCGGGAGCTGCTCGGCCGTGCGCGGCGCGCAGTGCAGGCGGGCGAAGTCGTGGTTCGCGGTCGGCAGGATGATATGGCCGGACTCGCCGATCGACTTCGCGGTGCGCTCGTAGGCGCGCAGGAACGTCGTTGCGGAACCTTCGCCCGCGGCGTCGAAGTAGCAGGGTCCTGCGGCGTGTTCCGCATCGACCGTGCCCTCCGGCGTCTGGAACAGCGAGCGGTACGGCAGTCCCCACCCCTCCCCGCCGAACTGCAGGAAGAAGTCGGCGTGGAAGCCGGCCGGGACCGCGACAGCCGGATCGCCCCACTCCGAGAGCAGCGCGGTTCCCGGGTGGGCGCGGTCGAGCCAGTCGCGCAGTTCGGTCCACAGCTTGCCGGTCTCCACGAAGCCGGGATCGTCCTTGACCAGCGAGGAGGCCATGTCGACCCGGAAGCCCGCGACGCCGAGGCCGAGCCAGTGCGCCATGATCTCGCGCAGCGCGGCACGGTTGGCGCGCGGGCCCTCGGCGTCCACGGACTGCCGCCAGGGCTCGCCGGGGTTCTGCCGCGCGTAGCCGAAGTTGAGCGCGGGCTGGAACTCGAAGAAGTTGGGGAGGTAGCCGCCGGGCCGGGTGCCGGGCGACGGGACGAAGCCCTCGGGCAGCTGGTGCGGACGGCCCCCTGTGCCGTCCGTCCAGATGTAGCGGTGGTCCGCCGGGTCCTCGGCCGACGCGCGGAACCACGGGTGCCGGTCCGAGGTGTGGCCGGGCACCAGGTCGAGCAGAACCCTGATCCCGCGGGCGCGGGCCTGCTCGACCAGCTTGGCCAGGTCCGCGTTCCCGCCGTAGCGCGGCGCGATGCTGAGGTAGTCGGACACGTCGTACCCGGCGTCGCGCATCGGGGAGGCGAAGCACGGGTTGAGCCAGACGGCCGTGACCCCGAGCCACGCGAGGTGGTCGAGGTGCTCGGCGACGCCCCGCAGGTCGCCGATGCCGTCCCCGTCGGAGTCCGCGAAGGACTGCGGGTAGATCTGGTAGAGGACGGCGTCGGTGAGCCAGCCGGGTGCGGTGGTGGACGCGGACACGGGTGCGGTCTGACCTTTCGGAGAGGGGGAAGGCCGTCAGCCCTTGACCGCGCCGGCGGTGAGTCCGGAGACCACGGCGCGGCGGAAGACGAGGACGAGGATGGCGATCGGGAGCATCGCCACCGCGGAGGCGGCGAAGATGGTGCCGTACGGAGTGGTGAACTGCCCGCCGAACAGCGCGATGCCGACGGCGATGGTGCGGTAGTGGTCGGAATTATTGAGTGTCAGCGCAATGATAAACTCTGTCCACGCGGCGACGAAGGTGAACACGCCGGCCGTGAACACGCCCGGCAGCGCCTGCGGCAGGATGACCTGGATGACGGTGCGCAGCGGTCCCGCACCGTCGACCCGGGCGCTCTCCTCCATGGCCTTGGGGATGCCGAGGAAGAAGTTGCGCAGGATCCAGATCGCGAACGGCAGCATCAGGGCGGTGTACGCGAGTACGAGGCCCTGGTAGCTGTTGAGCCAGCCGATGTCGCGCAGGAGCAGGTACAGCGGTGCGACCACGGCGATCGTGGGGAACAACGAGATCATCAGCAGCGCCGTCATGATCGCCGTCTTGCCGCGCATCGGCAGCCGGGCGAGCGCGTAGCCCGCGAAGGTGCCGAGGCCGAGCACGAGCACGGTCGTGGCGACGGCGACGATCGCGGAGTTCATCAGGTACGTGCCGAAGTTGTAGTTCGAGAACGCGTTGCCGAAGTTGGCGGTCGTCGGATGCGGCGGCACGGCCGCGGCGGAGGTGATGTCCGCCTGGCCCTTGAAGGCCGAGGCGACCATCCAGTAGAGCGGCAGGGCGACGAACGCCGCGATGGCGACGGCGGCGATGTTCGTGCCCAGATTCTTGGTGCGTCGTCTGGCCATGATCAGTCCTCCTGCTCGCCGACCTGGGTGCGGAATACCTTGAGGAACACGAGGCAGACCACGAGCACGACGATCGCCGTGCTCGCCGCCACGGCCGCGCCCGGCCCGAATTCGAGGTCGTTGAAAAGCACTTTATAGCCGAGCACTGCCAGCGACTCGGTGCTGGTGCCGGGACCGCCGTTGGTGAGCACGTACGGCAGGTCGAACAGGCCGAAGGCCTGCAGGATGCGGAACATCACGGCCACGGCGAGGGCCGGTCGCAGCAGCGGCAGCCGGATCTTCCAGAAGATCGTCCAGCCGCGCGCCCCGTCGACCCGCGCCGCCTCGACGACCTCGCCCGGGAGCATGACGAGCCCGGCCAGCACCATGATCGCGACGAACGGCGTGGTCTTCCACACGTCGGCGACACCCATGGCGATCGCCGCCTGGGTCGGCGTGCCCAGAACATTGAGATCGTGCACGCCGACCGAGTTCAGAATCGCGTCGAGCACGCCGTAGACGCCGTTGTAGATGTACGCCCAGAGCTGCGCCGACACGACCGTGATGAGCGCCCAGGGCAACAGCAGCAGCGCCATCAGCCAGCCGCGCCCCACGGTGAGCCGTTCGAGCACGAGCGCGACGAGCGTGCCGAGCACCATCTCGATCGTGACGGTGACGACGGTGTAGAGCGCGGTGAACTCGAGGTCGTGCCAGTAGCGCTGCGACCCGAACAGGATCGAGTAGTTCTTGCCGGTGACCCCGCTCAGCTGGAAGCCGTTGCCGGTCACGTTGACGTTGCTGAAGGACATGATGATCGAGAAGACGATCGGGAAGAGCATCACCGCGGCGACGACCAGCAGCGCCGGCGACGCGAACCCCCAGCCGAGCCGGGCGGAGGAGCGTCGCAGGCCACCGCGGCGCGGTCGACGGCTGTTGCCGCCGACCGCGCCGGCCGTCTCACGGGGCCCGTGAGTATCGACGACGGTCATTCGCGGATCACAGTCCGTTGCTCGACAGGGCCGTGTTGATCTGGCTCGCGGCCGAGGTCAGCGCGGCGGCCGGGCTCGACGAGCCGGACAGGGCGGCGTTGACGTTGTTGTAGATCGCCTCGCTCACCTGCGAGTACTGCGCGACGAACGAGGGTCGCGCGTTCAGCTTGTTCTTCGCCGCGACCGGGAAGGCCGGGTTGGTGGCCTGCACCGCCGAGTTCTGCAGCACGCTCGCGACGGTCGGGATCTCTCCGCCCTGCTCGGCGATGATCGTCTGCGCCTGGGCTCCGGTCATCCACTTCAGGAAGTCGACGTCCGCGGCGAGGTTCTTGCTGTGCGGGTTGACGTACAGGTTCCAGCCGCCGGTCACCGAGTAGCCGGGGGAGGACTGCCCGGCGAAGGTCGGCAGGTTCGTCACGCCGACCTCGCCGACGACCTTCGAGGTGCCCGGGGTGTTCGAGTCCGCATACGCGTACGTCCAGTTGCGCAGGAAGGCCACCTGGCCGGCGGTGAACAGCGACTCGGACTGCTGCTCCTGGAAGGTGGTGATCGCGGACGGCGCCACGCCGGAGGTGATCAGGCCTCGCATGTAGGTCAGCGCTTTCTGGTCGGCGGCCGAGTCGATGGTGGCCTTGCTGCCGTCCGAGCTGACGGTCGAGCCGCCGGCGTCGGCCGCGAACTCGGTGAAGTCACAGGTCAGGCCCTCGTATGAGTCGAACTGCGCGGCGTAGCCGTACTTGACGTCGCCGTCCTTCTGCAGCGTGGCGGCCTCGGACTGCAGCTGCTCCCAGGTCGTCGGCACCGGCAGGTGCGCCTTGGCCAGCAGGTCCTTGCGGTAGAACAGGAACGCGTTGTCGGTGAACAGCGGCACCGCGTAGGTCTGACCCTTGTAGGTGAGGCTGGTGACCAGGCCGTTGGAGAAGGTGTTCCAGTAGGACGAGCCGAAGTACGAGTTCAGCGGGAGCGCGAGGCTCTGCTTGCCGAACTGCGCCGGCCAGACCACGTCACCGTTGTAGACGTCGAAGCTGCTCGAACCGCCCGATATCTGCGTGATCAGCGTGGAGCGGTAGGTGTCCGAGTCGCTCGGCGCCTGCTCCAGGTTCACCTTGATGTTCGGGTAGGCCTTCTCGAACGCGGTGATCAGCGTCTTGCGCACGTCCGTCGAGGTCGGGCCGAACTGGTTGGCGAACCAGGTGATCGTGCCGGAGGCCGATCCGGTCACCGCCGGCGCCGCCGTGCTGTTCGAGGACGAGGAGCACGCGGTGCCGAGGGCGAGCACGGCGGCGGCGGTCACGGCCGTGGCCGCGTTCCTGCGCTTGTTCGTCATGTTTCTCTTCAACGCTGTCATCGAGATCGCTTCCTTGCGATTCGGGCGGCGGGGTTACGCCGCGAGAGGTGAGGGTCGTGCTGCGGGCGGGTGGTGCTTCGACAACAGCGGGGCGCGGACGGTAGCCCGGAGCACCAGGCAGGCCGCGCCGCGCGTCCACATGTCGTCGTCCACCGGGTCGACCAGGACGGTGCAGTCGGCCGCGGCGGTCGAGAAAGCGTGGTGGGACAGGGCGTCGTGCACGGCCGGACGCAGCAGGTCGTACACGGACACCCCCTCGCCGGCGAGGATCACCAGTTCGGGGTTGATCAGGTTGCACAGGGTCGCCAGCCCCCGGCCGAGCGCGTCGCCCGCGGCGGCGAAGGCGGCCCGCGCCGCGCGCGTCTCGGCCGTGGCCGGCTCCGTGCGGGCGAGGTCCGCGGCCGACTCGATGTCCGGCAGCGCGAGGCCCACGTGCCCGAGCCGGGTGAGCACGGACGCCGAGCAGGCCAGCGCCTCCAGGCAGCCGCGCCGTCCGCAGGTGCACGCCGGGCCGGCCGGGTCGATCGGGATGTGGCCGAATTCCGCCGCCAGGCCGGAGGATCCGGTGAACAGCGCGCCGCCGACCAGCAGTCCGCAGCCGATCCCGGCGCCGATGGTGACCACGGCGAAGGTGTCGGACTCGCGGCCCGCGCCGAACCAGCGCTGTGCGACCACCAGGGCATTGACATCGTTGCCGACGATCACCGGGAGCCCGGTGGCCGCGGCCAGCGGCGCGGCGACGTTCACGTCGCGCCAGCCGAGGATCCCCGAGTAGCGGCAGAGCCCTGACGCCGCGTCGACGTGGCCGCCGAGGCCCACGCCGACGCCGAGCGTGCGCGCCGTGCCCTCCGGGATCGCGCCGAGCAGCCGGCGCACCAGCCGGCCGGCCGCGGTCAACGCGGTTTCCGGCGCGCAGCCGTCGATCTGCAGCTCGGCCCGCGCGAGCACCCGCGCGCCCATGTCGGTGACCACGCCGGACACCACGTTCGGCGCGATCTTCACGCCGACCACGAGATGCCGCTCGAGGTTGACGCTGAGCAGCCGCTGCGGACGGCCGGGTCCCGCGGCGGGGCCAGGTTCGGCCTCCTCGCGGATGTAGTCGGCGTCGAGCAGCGGCGGCAGCAGCCGGGTGACCGTGGAGGGGGAGAGGCCGAGCCGGGCGGCCAGCCCCGAGCGGGAGATCGGGCCGGCGGTGAGCACCTGCCCGAAGATCTCCGCCCGGGTCGCCTCACCGAGCAGTTCGGTCGCTCGCATCCGCGCTCCCCTCAGGACCTTGGCACGTCCCGGTGACCCGGGCGTGCCACGGAGTATGGCGCGACTGATTTTCGTGAGTCAAGAAATAAATTCGGCTTCATCGAGTCGTGATGTTCGCGCGATCGTGCGGTGACCGGAGTCGGGAGGCGAATGAGAGGGCGTCAGGCCTGGTCCGCGCCGACCGCGTCGCGGATCACCAGGCAGGCGGCGCCGCGCGCCCACAGCGAATCGTCGGTCTCGTCGACGATCAGTTCGCAGTCCGCGGCGGCGGTGGAGAAGGCGTGCGCCCGCCAGGCACGCGTGCAGGCCTCGCCGAAGAGGTCGAAGGCACCGGCCCGTTCGCCGGCGAGCACGATCCGTCCGGGATTGACCAGATTGCACAGGGTCGCCAGCCCGCGGCCGAGCGCGTCGCCCATCGCTTCGAACGCTGCGATGGCCCGGGCGTCGCCCTCCCGCGCGGCCGCCACCGCGTCCTCGATCCCGGTGCAGTGGCCGCCGTTCTCGGCGATCCGGCGCAGTACGGCGTCGTCCGAGGCGAGTGTCTCCAGGCAGCCGCGATTGCCGCAGGTGCACGCGCGTCCGCCGGCCTGCATCGGGATGTGCCCGAGCTCCCCGGCGAGACCGCCGACGCCGGTGACCAGTTCGCCGCCCAGGAACAGGCCGCAGCCGACGCCGGGTCCGACCGTCACCAGCGCGAAGCCCTCCACATCGCGGCCCGCGCCGAACCAGCGTTCGGCGACGGCCAGTGTGTCGACGTCGTTGCCGATGACGGTGGGAACGCCGGTGGCCGCGGCCAGCGGCGCGCTCACCTCGACGTCGGTCCAGCCGAGGACTCCGGAGCGCACGACGCGTCCGTCCGCCGCCGCGACGTGACCGCCGAGACCGACGCCCACGCCGATGAGCTTCTCGCGCGCCCCCGCGTGTCCGGCGAGCAGATCCCAGACCACCGCCGCGGCCGCGGACAGCGCGGCGGACGGGTCGTGACCCGCCGTCAGCGGCCTGGTGCGCTGCCCGAGCACCTGCGCGCGCAGGTCGGTGAGCACGCCGGTGACCGCGCCCGGGCCGATCTTCACGCCGATCGCCGCGCGCCGGTCAGCGGCCACTTCGAGCAGCCGCTGCGGACGGCCTATGCCGACCGAGTGCTCCCCGGTCTCGCCGACGAACCCGGCCTCGATCAGCGGGTTGACGACCTTGGTGACGGTGGACTGGGAAAGCCCGCTGCGCTGGGCCAGCTGGGTGCGGGAGAGCGGGCCCGCGGTGAGGATCTCCGCGAACAGCCGACCGCGCGTGGTGTCCGCGCCGCGGTCGACGGAGCGCGGCGTCGCGGAGAACCCGATCGTGATCCGCTCGCTGCCGGCCGTCATCTCGCGCTCGCCACCTGTCCGGATGCCCAATGACATACTTTCTCCGGTCATGATAGGCCGCCCGGACGCCGTGAGCTGGCCCGTTGTCGGAGATTTTGTTTCTTGACAAGAGAAAATAGCTCGGCCACACTCAACTCCGCGCGCACACCGCCGTGCGCCGGCCTACGGCATGGAGGGGTCAACGATGAGCATCTCCCGTCGAGCTTTGCTGCGCGGAACCGGAGTCGCCGCGGCCGGCTCGCTGACCGCGCTGGCGGTCGGCGGCGGCCGCCGCCCCGCGGTCCCGCTGAACGCCGCTCTCGCCGCGGCGACGCTCCCCGTGACCAGCCGCAACAGCGTCTACACCCGCTCCGGACCCGGCCCGCAGTACTGGTCGCCGTACAGCTGGAACTACGCGAACAACGCCACCCTCACCGAGAGTGTGTGGCAGGAGAACATCACCTGGGTCGCCGACAACCTCGCGCCCTACGGCTACACGATGTGCTGCACCGACGGCTGGGTCGACTACACGCAGACCACGAACTCGAACGGCTACATCACCAGCTACAGCGACTCGTGGACCAATGGCTGGGCCTACTACGTGACCTACCTCAAGAGCCTCGGCATGAAGCTCGGGGTCTACTACAACCCGTTATGGGTCGCGGCGAGCGCCGTCAAGGACACCTCGATCACGGTCGTGGGCACGAGCATCCCCGTCGCGGACATCGTCACCTCCGGCGACGTGCTCAACTCCGATGACGAGATCTACTGGGTCAACGTCAGCGCGAACGGCGCCAAGGAGTACATCCAGGGCTACGTGAACTACTTCAAGGACATGGGCGTCGCCTTCCTGCGCACCGACTTCTGGTCCTGGTACGAGTCCGGCTACGACGCGAACATCGGCACCGTCGGAGTCGACCACGGCAGCACGGACTACGCCACCGCCCTGTCCTGGGTCGCGGAGGCGGCGGGGGACGGCATCGAGATCAGCGTCGTGATGCCGAACCTGTTCGACAACGCCGGCAATGAGATCCTCTACGGCGACTCCGTGCGCATCGACGCCGACATGACAACGGGCGGCTGGTCCTGGCTCAGCGGCGGACGGCAGACCTGGCAGAACGACTGGAGCCAGTGGTACAACCCGTTCCTCGGCTTCACCGGCTGGTCGCATCTGTCCGGGCGCACCGGGCTGATCCTGGACGGCGACTTCCTCGCGATGAGCAGCTTCGCCTCCACGGCCGAGCGGGAGACCGCGATCAACCTCTTCACGATCGCCGGATCCCAGCTCGCGATCACCGACCGCGTCGACACCATCGGCAGCGACCTCAACCTCTGGCAGAACACCGCGGTCCTCGGCCTGCGTCGGCAGGGGCTGGTCGGCAAGCCGTACTTCTACAACGGCGACCTGTACTCCTCCGACTCCGGTTCGCGCGACTCCGAGCGCTGGGCGGGTCAGCTCCCTGATGGTTCGTGGGTCGTCGCGCTCTTCAACCGCAACGATTCCAACACCGTGACCAAGACGATCAACTTCTCCAGCGATCTCGGCCTGACCGGCACCGCGACCGTCTACGACCTCTGGGCTGCCACCACGTCCAACGGCCAGAGCCAGATCTCGACGTCGCTCGCTCCGCACGCCTCACAGATGGTGCACGTCGTTCCGACCGGCGTCAGCGTGAACACGTACCAGGCCGCGTTCGCCAACTGGGGCGGCGGCGCGATGTTCAACAACGACCACACCGGCTACGGCGCGATGGGCTTCGTCGACAACCTGCAGGCCGCCAACGCCGGGGCCGCGGTGACTTTCGCGGTCGACGCGCCGAGCGCGGGCACGTACGCGATCACGTATCGGTACGCGAACGGCACGGGCTCGACGAGCACGATGACCGTCGGCGTCGGCGACGAGTCGGGCAACGTCGTGATGGCCCCGGTCACCGTCGACTTCGCCACCCTCGACACCGCGTGGACGACCTGGGCCTCGGTCTCCGGCACAGTGACGCTCACCGGCGGCACGAACCTGATCACCGTCGCGCGCACCAGCGGCGACACGGCAGCGATCAATCTGAACTACATCACTGTGGCCAACATCCCGTCCGCGCCGGCGATCTCCTCGATCTCGGCGAGCTCCGCGTCGGCCGGGCAGCAGGTCACCATCACCGGCACGAACTTCGGCGCGAGCCAGGCCGGGCGCTACGTGACCTTCGGCGACAACAGCATCAACTGGGGCGGCCCGATCGATCTGGCCCTGTTCACCATCGACAGTTGGAGCAATACGTCGATCACGTTCACGGTGCCGAAGCCCTCGGGCCCGAGCAACGAGTGGGCGGTCGCCTCCGGCACTACCGCGAGCGTTTCGGTGACCACGAGCGGCGGCACGTCGAACACGGTGACACTCGGGATCTCCTAGCGCTTCTTCGAGCGCGACCGCCGGCGGGCTTGACGCGGGAAAGTGTGAGTGGTTTATTACTCCTATGACGAACGAGCGAGCCCGCCAGCTGTCCACCGCCGAAGCGCGCCGCGAGACGGTGCTGCGCACGGCGATCGGCACCTTCGCGGCCCGCGGCTACTTCGGAACGACCACGACCGAGGTCGCGAAGGAGGCCGGGATCTCGCAGGCGTACGTCTACCGGCTGTTCCCCAACAAGGAGTCGCTGTTCGTCGCGGTGGTCGAACGTTGCTTCGTCCAGGTCCGCGGCTGCCTCGAGCAGGCCGTCGCGGATGCGGACGGCGGTTCGGCGGACGTGGTGCTGGCCGCCATGGGTGACGCGTACGCCAAGCTGATCACCGACCGCGATCTCGTGCTCATCCAGCTGCACGCGCAGGCGGCGGCCGTGTCCGAGTCCGCGGTGCGCGACGCCGTCCGCCGGGGATACGCGCACGTGGTCGAGTACGTGCGCGGCGCCTCCGGGGGAGATGAGCACGAGATTCAGAACTTCTTCGCACGCGGGATGCTGTGCCACCTCGTCGTCTCGATCGGGGCCGACGAGGTGGACGCTCCCTGGGCACGGACCCTGACCGTCGACATCACCCACTACTGACCGTCGAATCGCCCGCCGGCCGTCGGCGGGCGCTTCTTCGGCCCGAAGAGTGAGTGTTCAACCACACATACCTGATGCATCCGAACGAACAAGACATCCGAAAGAAGGAGAACCGCGATGGAACTCGAAGAGCGCGTCGAAGTGATTCTGCCCGGCAAGGTCGAGCCCGAGGGGCTCGAGCTGCGCCGCGGCCCGGTGCCCGAGCCCGGACCGGGGCAGGCCGTCGTCCGCATGGAGGCGACCGGCGTTTCCTTCGCCGAGCAGCAGATGCGCCGCGGCCGGTACTACGACCAGCCGCCGTTCCCGTTCGTGCCCGGATACGACGTGGTCGGCACGGTCCAGGCCGTCGGTGCCGGGGTGGATCGCGGCCTCGTCGGCACGCGCACAGCGGCACTGACGAAGGTCGGCGGTTGGGCCAGCCACGTCCTGCTCGACGCGGCCGACCTGGTCGAGGTGCCGCAGGGACTGCGCGCGGCCGACGCGGAGACCGCCGTCGTCAACGGCATCACCGCCTGGCAGATGCTGCATCGCAAGGCCCGAATCCGCCGCGGGCAGACGATTCTCGTGCACGGCGCCAACGGGGGAGTCGGCTCGATGCTCGTCCAGCTCGCGCGCATCGCCGGAGTCCAGGTCATCGGAACCGCGTCGGCGCGGCATCACGACGCACTGCGCGCCATCGGCGTGACGCCGGTCGACTACCGGACCGAGAACGTCCCCGCACGGGTGCGGGAGTTGGCGCCTCGCGGCGTCGACGCGGTGTTCGACCACATCGGCGGCCGCAGCGTCATCGACTCCTGGCATCTGCTCGCCCCGGGTGGCACGCTCGTCTCCTACGGCACCGCCTCGACCCGCGACGACGTGGGTTCCAAGCAGTGGCCGGTACTCAAGATCCTCGGGCGCGTCTGGACGTGGAACACCCTGCCCAACCGGCGCCACGCCTACTTCTTCAACGTCTGGGCAGGCCGCTCCTTCGCCAAGAACCGCTTCCGCACCCGCCTGCGCGCCGACCTCACCCAGGTGTTCCTCGCCATGCGCGACGGCGACATCACCCCGACCGTCGCCGCCGAACTGCCCCTCGCCCAAGTCGCCGAAGCACTCCGCCTCGCCGAATCCGGCACCGTAAGCGGCAAGATCGTCCTCACGCCCTAGCGCTCGGCCCGGTCCGTCCCCGGCACTGGTGAAAAGCCGTCGCGGTGCGCGAGCCGGCTGGTTAGTCTGCCGTGCATGGTTTCACTTGCCCGACTCCGTCTGAATCCTGCCGAAACCGGGCCGGCGCTGCGTGCGCTGTGTGCGTGGACGCCGGTCGACGTTCCGGGCGGAGGGCTCCATCCCGGGGACGTGGGGTGGCATCTGCGGTTCGAGGATGCGGGCGTCTTTCTCTGGATTGATGACGAGGTGCCGGTGGCGGTCGGCTTTCTCGACAGCTCGGTGCTTCGGGTGACCGCCGCGCCCGGCGCGGATCTCGTGGCGCTCGCGGCCGATGCCGAGGAGCTGCTCGAATCCGGCAACGCCGCGTCCGACGGACTGGCCATACCCGGATGGGAGCCCGAACCGGGGGAGTCCTGGCTCGCGTTGTCGTGGACGCCGCGGCCGGTGTCGAGCCGCGCCGAGTCGGTCGATGAGGCTGATGCAGCGGATCGGGTGCTGGTGCAGCGGGCCGCGTTCGCGAAGTCCACGTTCACCGTCGAGCGGTGGCACACGATGAAGCGGTCGCCGGCGGGCGGGCTGGCGGTGGAGGCGCTCGTGCGCACGCCCGCGGGGGAGCCCGCGGCCGCCGCGACCGGATGGTTCGCGGGCGAGGGTCGGTGCGGGCTGCTTGAGCCGGTCGGCACTCATCCGGACCATCGCGGGCACGGCTATGGACGCGATGCCGTGCTGGGTGCGTGCGCGGCCCTGGTCGATCGAGGCGCGAGTGCGGTCGCCGTTGTGGCGATGTCCACCAACGTCGCCGCGGTCGCGCTGTATCGATCGGCCGGATTCACCGTCGTGCGCGAACATCGCGACTGGGTTCGCGCACGACAAGCTTGAGCAGCGCGCCCGCGTCGCTCAAGCGGTGAGGGCCTGCGCGTCGTCGATCTCGAGCATGCTTCCGCACTTCGCGCAGACGAGACGGCTCGGGCCCAGGGGGATCGGCGCCATCCCGCACTCCTTCAGGTGACCGTCGATGGCGGCCTTCACGCGATCGCCGCCAGTGTCGCTGAGCTCTGTCTTGGACTTCAAGTAGTCCGGACGTTGGCCGCGCTCCTCCGCGCTGCCGGCTGCGGAGGCTGCACCGGTGCTGCCGTGCATCTGCCCGAACGGCACCGTCGAGGCCTGCTGCGACTCCTCCTGCGCGACGGCTCCGGCTCCGCTCAAGGCGGACTCGCCGCTTCCGGGGGCGCTCAGGTCGGCTTCGCCCGGCGAGCTTTCGGACAGCGGGGCACTCGTCATGGGACTGCTGAACGTGCCCGGCATGCCGCCCGATCCGTAGGACGTCAGGGGACTGCTCGTCGCGCTGGACAGGCCGCTCATGGCGTAGCCGCTCATCGCGTAGCCGCCGCCCAGCAGCGACGACTGGGCATCGCTGAGTATGGATTTGGACCGGCCGGCGAGCTCCGTCTCCAGCTGAGACACGTTGTCGGCCTGCGTGCGCAGGCCCTTCGCGGTGTCGTCGGCGAAACCCTTCGTAGTCGAGGTCACGTCGGTGACGATCTTCTGGACCGTACCCATGGCGATCTGCGAGATTGCCCCGGAGATCCCGGTTCCCGAACTGCTGAGCGGGGTGCTGGTGCCCGCGGACAGCGTCGCGCCGTGGTCCGCCTGCATGGCCCCGTAGCCCTCGATGACGTTGGCGGCGGCGTGGTACTCGTTCGGATCCAGACTGAAACCGGTGCCCATGGCCGGCATCCCCTCTCTGTGTCTAAGCAGCCTGACTCAAGAGCCAGCGGACTGTGTGGACTGTCCGGACCGGATGCCCGGGAAGATCATGCCCTCGACCGCGTGGGCGATCGTGTCCTCGAGCGGGTTGGCCACGGCCTGCAGCAGCCCGCTGATCACCTGCTGCGCCAACTGGTTCAGCTGCTGCTGCACGGCGGTCTGGGTGCCCTGGACGACGGCCGGGATGGTCGCCTCCGAGGCCCCGCCGGTGATCGCCGCGGAGGCCTGCGCGGCGAGGATCTGGGCGGCCATCGCCGTCAACGCCGCGATGATGGCGCCCTTGACCACCACCACGACGTCCGCCGCCGCGTCCAGCGCTCCGGCGAACAGCTGGCAGCCCTGGACCATGTCCGTCATGTGCGTGCTCGAAGCCTTCTGCCAGCCCGCGCGCAACGCGTCGTAGGAGTCGCCGTGGGTGGTCGAAGCCAATGACTTGACCTTCGCATGAGCCGCGTCATGCGTGTCCCGCGTGTTGTCGGCGTACGTCCGGATCTGGGTCGCCCAGTTGTGCAACTGGTCCTCGTCGATGTCCGGCCATGGGATCCCCAGCATGTTCAGGCACCAGGTGAGCTCGCTCGGCAGCTGGATGCTCAAGGCGGGAACCTCCGCTCCGTGTCAGTGTCCGGTCTCCACTTCGGTGTGCAACGCGAGCATGGCAGCGGACTTCCGGGACCGGTCCCCGGCTTCGCGCGGAGCTACGATTTCCGGATCGCCGCCTTCCGGATCGCCGCCTTCCGCATCGCTGCCTTCCGGATCACTGCCCTTCGGAGTCCCGGAACGGCTGCGCGCCGGGGGCCATGCCGGCGATGTAGATGTCGACGATGCGGCGCGCGTTCTCGCTCCAGTTCGGCACGTGCGGCAACTGCTGTGCCAGGAGCGCGCCGAACAGCACGAGGTCGCGGGTGCGCACGTCGCCGCGGATCGTGCCGTCGTGCCGTCCCCGGTGCAGCATCGAGCCCATCGTCCGGCGCACCTCGGCCTGCAGGAGGTCGGTCTCCCGGTCGGCCGCGAGCGGACCGCCGTGCAGCGGCAGCACGAGGTCCGGGCCGTGCTCGATGGTCTGATCGAGGAAGCGGCGCACCGCCTCGATGCCCGGCTGATCGGCCTCGGCGGCCCTGGTCGCCGCGTCCAGCACGAGTTGGAAGGAGCGGTACGTCAGGGCTCCGAGCAGCGCCTCGCGGGACGGGAAATGGCGGTAGACGGTGCCCACCCCGACCCCCGCTTCCGCCGCGATCGTGGCCATCGGCACGCCGGTGCCCTCGCGTCTGACCGCGGCGGCGGCCGCGGCCAGCACCCGATCCCGGTTGTCCGCCGCGTCCCGCCGCAACTCCCGCCGCCGGACGCCGTCGTTCGACTGTGGCTTCGTCACGGACCCGATGATGGCACTTCGGGGCGCCCCGTTCGGGACCCCGCGGGTGTCATTGACAGCCTGTTAAGCGGACGATATCGTCCGCTTAGCGACTTGATCAGCTGATCCGCACCTGAGGAGTTCCTCGTGAGCATGGCCTATATCGCACAACCAGAACAGCAGCAGCAGCTCGAATGGCTCGACGGCGGCACCCTCGCCATGCTGCTCGACGGCAAGGCCACCAACGGCCAGTTGATGATCGGCCGCTTCGACGTCGCCGAGGGCGAGGCGCCGCCGTACCACACGCACACCAAGGAGGACGAGGTCTTCCTGCTGATCAAGGGCACCGCCCTGGTTTGGTGCGACGACGAGGAGTACGAGCTGTCCGAGGGCGGCGTCGTGTTCCTGCCCAAGCAGATTCCGCACGGTTACCGCATCACCTCCAAGAAGGCCGACCTGCTGATGATCAACACGCCGGCCGGGATCGAGGGGATGTTCCGCGAGACCGGCCGGGACAAGGCCACCCCGCGTCCGGCGGACTTCCAGATCAAGCCCGATCCCGGGATCGCCGACAAGTACGGCAACATCATCGTCGGCCCGCCGCGCTGAGGTCGCTGACCGCGCTCCGTCCGTCAGCCCGCGCCAAGCAAGCCCGAGAGGCACCACCATGACCCAGCAGCAGCGCCAAGCACTCGACGAGATCCTGCGGCACGCGCCGTTCGACGTCGGCGGCGAGATCACCGAGCAGCGCGGGATCTTCCACGAGATGATCGCGGCGGCACCGCTGCCCGAGGACGTGTCAGCCAAGCAGGGCGAACTCGGCGGCGTGCCCGTCGTGACCGTCGAGACTCCGGGGCTCGACCCGTCGGTCGCGGTCCTCTACTTCCACGGCGGCGCCTACGCCCTCGGCTCGGCGCTCGATTCCGTGGGCCTCGCGGCCGATGTCGCGCGGCGGGTCGGGGCGCGGGCCATCTCCGTCGACTACCGCCTCGCCCCCGAGCACCCGTTCCCCGCAGCCATCGAAGACGCCGTGGCCGCCTACCGCGCGCTGCTCGACGGCGGCGTGCCCAGCGAGCGGATCGCGTTCGTCGGCGAGTCGGCCGGCGGCGGCCTGGTCGCCGCGACGCTCCTCGCCCTCAAGGACACCGACCTGCCGCAACCGTCCGCGGCGGCGGTCTTCTCCCCGTTTGTCGACATGACCGTCTCCGGCGCCAGTGCGACCGGAAAGGCCGCGGTCGACCCCGCGCTCACCCCGGAGGCCATGCGTATCAGGGTGCGTGATTACCTCGGCGACCACGACCCCGCGTCGCCGCTGGCCAGCCCGATCTTCGGTGATCTCACCGGCCTGCCGCCGCTGCTCATACAGGTGGGCTCGCACGAGATCCTGCTTGACGACGCCGTCCGGCTCGCCGCGCGCGCCGGCGCCGACGACGTGCCCGTGGAGCTTCAGGTCTGGCCTGGAGTGCCGCACGTCTTTCAGGGCTTCGCCGGCATGCTCGACGACGCGGACCGCGCCTTGAACTCCGCCGCCGAGTTCGTCAAGCGCAACTGGGCCGGCTGACCGACGGTCCCTACCGCCTGTCGGGCGCGATCTCGGGCCAGCG
>NZ_DASZKT010000209.1:0-3869 GCF_035552695.1 Actinospica sp. | reverse complement strand
CTGATCGGCGGCGTCTACGCGCTGCTCGCCAGCGGCCAGGCGATGATCTTCGGGGTCGCGCGCACCGTGAACTTCGCCCAGGCGATCTTCGCGATCCTCTCCGCCTATCTCAGCTACACGCTCTTCGGCGACCTCGGAATCGATCCGTTCCTGTCCGTGCTGATACTCATCCCGGTGATGTTCGTCCTCGGATACGCGATCTACGCGGTCCTGCTGCGTCCGCTGAACAAGTCGAGCGCCGAACTCGGCCTGCTGGTCCTGTACGCCCTGGCCATCGGAATTCAGGGAGTCCTGGACTTCTCCTACCAGACCAACATCCGCGTCATCGCCCCGGCCTACGCGAACTACTCGTGGACCGTGGCCGGCTACCAGATCCCCGAGGTGCGGTTCTTCGCCTTCCTCCTCGCGGTGGTCGTCCTCGGCGCGCTGCACCTGATCCGCCAGTACACCAAGCTCGGCCGGGCGTTGCGCGCCACCTCGCAGAACCCGGTCGCCGCCCGGCTGCTCGGCGTGGACGTGGACCGGATCTCGGCCGTCGGCATGGGTCTCGGGGTGGCCTCGGCGGCCGCCGCCGGAGCGGCGTTCGGCATGGTCATCCCGTTCAACGGCAACAGCCAGTACGACCTGCTGTCCAAGCTGCTCTCGATCGGCGTGCTCGGCGGCATGGCGAGCATGCCGGGGACGATCGTCGCGGCGGTGATCCTGGGCGTCATCGAATCCGTGGTCGCCGCCACGATCTCGCCGGACTGGTCGGCCTTCTCCTTCCTCGTCGTCCTCTTCGCCGTACTGACGGTCCGTCCGCAAGGGCTGTTCGGTCGGCAGTTGCGGGGTGAACTGTGACACCGCTGCACGCCGAATCCCGGCTCCGGCGCGCGGGTGCGGCCCGGGCGGCGGCATTCCTCGCGGTCCTGGCCGTGCTCCCCTTCGTCTTCGGCCAGCACTGGCAGGTCAATCTGCTCGTGATCGCGGTCATGTACGCCGGCCTGGCATCCGCCTGGAACCTGCTGGGCGGATACGCGGGATACCCGGCGCTCGGGCACGGCGCGTTCTTCGGCCTCGGGGCCTACGCCATGGCCATCGGCGCCGGGCACCTCGGCGCGGGCGCGGGATACCGGCCGTTCCTCCTGGTCCCGCTGATCGCCCTCGGCACCGCCGTCGTGGTGGCCCCGATCGCCCGGGTGCTGCTGCGGACCCGGGCCGTCGCCTTCGCCGTGCTGAGCATCACGGTCATGTTCATGGTGCAGACCCTGGCCTACAACATCAGAAGTCTGACCGGGGGCTCGCAGGGCCTCGCGGTGCCGATCGCGCCGTTCGACGCGGCCACCTTCGAACGGCCCTACTACTACGCGATGGCCGTCCTGCTCGTGGTCACCGTCGGAGTCTGCTGGGTGGTGCGGACCAGCAAGCTCGGGCTCGCGCTCAACGCGGTGCGCGACGACGAGGACCGTGCCCGGGGTCTGGGCGTGCAGACCGAGGCGGTCAAGCTGCTCGCCTTCGTCCTGAGCGCCGGGCTCACCGCCGCATTCGGTGCGGTGTGGGCCTACTACATCAGCTACATCGTCCCCGGATTCGCCTTCGACCCGCTGCTCTCGCTCGTCGCCGTGCTCATGGCGTTCCTCGGCGGACGGACCACCCTGTGGGGCCCGGTCGTCGGCGCCGTCCTGGTCGGCCCCGCCCAGCAGTACTTCGCCTACCGCTTCGGGGCCAGCCAGCTCTACCTGATCGCCTACGCCGCGCTGTTCCTCCTTGTCATCTATCTCCTCCCGGACGGCGTCATCCCGTCGGCCTCCCGTCATTTGGACCGGCTGCGTGCGGCGTACCGCTCCCACGCCACCCGGCGAGATCAACCGGATCAGGTCCCGATGGAGCCCGTCCTGCCGCGGGGAGGCCGCGGATGAGCGCGCTGCTCACGGTCGCCGGACTGACGAAGTCCTTCGGGGGAGTACGGGCCCTGGACGACTGCGGCTTCGAGGTCGCCGAAGGCGCGGTGAGCGCCCTCATCGGGCCCAACGGCTCGGGCAAGACGACCGCGTTCAACGTGATCACCGGCTATCAGGCTGCCGACTCCGGCAGCCTCAGCTTCCGGGGGCGCGTGGTCCGACGCCCCGATCCGTGCCGCCTCCAGCGCCTCGGCCTGGCGCGCACCTTCCAGCAGCCGCGCGTCTTCCCCGGCCTGTCGGTGCTGGAGAACGTCGTGCTCGGCCGCCCCCAGCCCTGGCGCGCGTTGCTCCGCCGCCGGGTGCCCGGCGCCGATCGGCGCCGGGCCGAGGAACTCCTCGAGGAATTCGGCCTGGCGGCGCACGCCGAGCGCCCCGCCGCCCGCCTGTCCTACGGACAGCGCAGGCTGCTGGAGTTCGCCAGTGTGCTGATGGCCGACCCCGCCCTGATCCTGCTCGACGAACCGACCGCGGGCGTCAACCCGGTCATGGTCGAGACGATGGAACGCCATATCCGCCGACGGTACGACGAGGGGGTCACCTTCCTCATCGTCGAGCACGAGATGCGGTTCGTGATGCGCCTGTGCGATCCCGTCATCGTGCTCGACCACGGCCGTCCCATCGCTTGCGCCGCCCCGACCGCCGTGCAGAACGACCCCCGCGTCCTGGACGCCTACCTAGGAGAATGACCGGTGGACGCAGTCCTCGAACTCCGCGGCATCGTGGCCGGATACGGCCAGGGAGACATCCTGCGCGGCCTCGACCTCGATGTGCCCGCCGGCCAGATCACCTGCATCATCGGTCCGAACGGCTCAGGCAAGTCGACGCTCCTGCGGGTCGTGAGCGGATTGCTCGCGCCGAGGTCCGGCCGGGTCCTGTTCTCCGGCCAGGACGTCACCGGAAGCTCTCCCCGGGCCATGCTCGACCGGGGAGTGGCGCACGTACCCCAGGAGCGCAGCCTGTTCCCGGCCATGTCGGTGTGGGACAACATGCTGATGGGCGCGTTCATCGAGCACGACCGCGACTCCGTCGCGCGCCGGGCCGCCGCGATCGCCGAGCGCTTCCCGATCGTGGCGCGCCGCCGCCACGATCCGGCCGGCTCGCTCTCCGGCGGCGAACAGAAGACCGTGGAGATCGCCAGAGCCCTGATGCTCGACCCGCCGGTGCTCTGCTTCGACGAGCCGTCGGTCGGTCTTGAACCACGGGCCCGCCGGGCGATCTTCGAGATCCTCGCCGAACTCAGCCGCGACGGGCGCAGCGTCCTGCTCGTGGAGCAGAACGCCCGCTCCGGCCTGGCCGTCGCCGCGAACGGCGCCGTCCTCGACGCCGGCGTCGTCCGGCTGTCCGGTCCGGCCGCCGAACTCCGCGACAGCCCGGAGGTCGCGCGCCTCTACCTCGGCGCCGCATGACGCCTCAGGAACAGAACGAAAGGACAAGCCGATGAACCGCGAGGAGCGCAGGGGATTCGTCACCCGCAACGGCACGGCGATCTTCGGATACGGACGACGCGAGGACGGGCCCGCCATGACCGTCGTCTACTACGTCGTCGACGGCGACGAGATCCTCGTCTCGACCATGGCGGCTCGCGCGAAAGCCAAGGCGGTGGAGCGGAATCCGAAGGTCTCGCTGTGCGTCCTCAACGGCGAGTGGCCGCCCACCTACCTGCAGGTGTACTGCGACGCGATGGTCGAGAAGGACATCGAGACCAACGTGGACGTGGCGATGCGCATCGCGGGCGTCATGGCGGGCAAGCCGATGCCCGACGAGGTGCGCCCGCTGGTCGCCGAGGGCGTCTCCCGGGAGGACCGGGTGGTCCTGCGGCTCAAGCCGTACGCCACCTTCGAGACCCCGTCCCGCCACGTCAACGACGCCGCCGACATCAACGAGGACAACAAGAATCTGATTCACGGGCTCGGGCAGAACCTGCCCTGG
>NZ_DASZKT010000208.1:0-17336 GCF_035552695.1 Actinospica sp. | reverse complement strand
CCGCGAGCTTAAGGCGCATTGGCGCAAGCAGAAGAAGCTCCGCGAAGTGGCGGGGGAGCTGTGGGAGGACAACGACCTTTGCTTCCCGAATTCGCTCGGGAAGCCGCTGGAAGTACATGACGACTGGGGCGACTGGAAGTGGTTGTGTAAGGCCGCAGGAGTTCGCGATGCGCGGTTGCACGACGCGCGGCACACGGCAGCGACGCTCTTGTTGGAGCAGGGGGTCGATATCCGGGTTGTTCAGGAAGTGCTCGGGCACTCCACGCTGACCATGACCAAGAAGTACACGCACGTCACGAGTCGGCTCGCGAAGGAGGCCGCAGCGCGCATGAGCCTCGCGCTCTGGGACACCGACGACGACGGCTCGGACCTCGACGAGGACGACCGGCACGACGAGGACACAAAAAATCGTGGCCTCAGCAAGCGCAACTGAGACTAGAACTGAGACTAAGTCTAGCTCTGGATCTTGGATATGTTCACAAGTTGAGCTAGAAACCGCAGTTCAGGCCGGGTGCCCGGAACGGGATTCGAACCCGTACGGCCTTTCGGCCTGGGAGGTTTAAGCTCCTTGTGTCTGCCGTTCCACCATCCGGGCGCACGCGGGGCGCCGGGAACAGCGTACCGGGTCGGCGCGGGGTTAGGCGAAGGCGCGGGCGGCGCGACGCAGGTCGTGCTCGTGCACGATGGCGCAGGCGTAGCTGTGCGGGAGGTCGAACTCGTAGCGCAGCCAGTTGACGCGCTCCTCGAAGCGGGCTAGGCCGGGGCCGGCATCTACTTCGCGGAACCAGTCGGTCAGCGCGCGACCGGTGACCTGGGGGATGCGGGCGAGCAGGTTGCGATGAGTCTGATCGGAGTGGTGCATCGACATAGGGGCGTCTCCCAAGGGTGAACCGGAGTACCGGGTATGGGGAAATGACGGCTGTCGGGGGCGTGACCGGCCCGTGACTTGACTGTGCCTGAGCTTCGCGTCGTAGGCAACCCCCGGCGGCGGGCGAATCCGGGCGGACTGGGGCCGGACAGCGGGCGGGACGGTGAATTCGGGGACAACGGCGTGCGGATGCGGGCGGCTGGATTAGGCTGGACGAGTGCAAGACCTGGCTGGCGTCGCTTCCGTTTCCGCTCGGCTCGATGCGGTGTTGACCCGCCTGTCCGGGCGCTTTCGAAGTATGCCCGAGTCCACGTTGCTGCGGCGGCTACCGAACGGGCGATCGCGAGCGGCCGCGGGATACCAACTGGCGGGGCTGGTGGCCTATGCGGCTCAGGGGGTCGAGGACCGGGGCCGGGACGCGGCACCTGCGTGGCGGCAACTGCCGTACGAGGGGTCGTTCATCGTGGGGGATCAGATCGGGGTGACGGGGCACGACCTGCTGGCGGCGTGCGCGCGTGCCGGGATCGGGGAAGGCGCGGTGGTCGTGTGGGGGCCGCCGGGGATGGCCGGGGTTGCGGGCGGACGGGAGCGGATCGAGGTTGTGCTGGAGAGTGTGCTGGCCGCGGCGGAGGAGCTGGCCAGGGTTCTCTAGAGGGATCTAGGGGCTAGGGAACCCGGCCGGCGGGGGAACTGGCCAGGGTTCTCTGGGAATCTAGGGGCTAGGGAGCCCGGCCGGCGGAGCAGCTGGCCAGGGTTCTCTAGGGGAATCCAGGGACTAGGGAACCCCGGCCGGCGGAGACGGCTGGATGGGATGGTCAGCTGAGGCGCTCGATGATCAGGGCCATGCCCTGGCCGCCGCCGACGCACATGGTCTCGAGACCGAACTGCTTGTCGTGCGTGCGCAGCGAGTTGATCAGGGTCGTAGTGATCCGCGCGCCGGTCATGCCGAAGGGGTGGCCGACGGCGATGGCACCGCCGTTGACGTTCAGGCGGTCGAGGTCGATGCCGAGGTCGCGGTACGAGGGGATCACCTGCGCGGCGAAGGCCTCGTTGATCTCGACGAGGTCGATGTCGTCGATCGTCATGCCGGCGCGCCCCAGCGCCTGCTTGCTCGCCTCGACCGGGCCGAGGCCCATGATCTCGGGGGACAGGGCGGTGACGCCGGTCGAGATGATCCGCGCCAGCGGCGTGATGCCGAGTTCGCGGGCCTTGGTGTCCGACATGATGACCAGCGCGGCCGCGCCGTCGTTGAGCGGGCAGCAGTTGCCGGCGGTGATCCGGCCGTCGGGGCGGAAGACCGGCTTGAGCGACTCGACGCCTTCGAGCGTCACGCCGGCGCGCGGGCCGTCGTCCGCGGCGACGACGGTGCCGTCGGGCAGCGTGACCGGCGTGATCTCGCGCGACCAGAAGCCCTCGGCGATCGCCTTCTCCGCGAGGTTCTGCGAGCGCACGCCGAACTCGTCCATGTCGCGGCGGGTCACGCCCTTGATTTGGGCGAGGTTCTCGGCCGTCTGGCCCATCGCGATGTAGATGTCCGGGACCTCGCCGCTTTCGCGCGGGTCGGCCCAGGTCTCGGCGCCGGCTTCGGAGCGCTTGGCCGTGCGCGCGAGCGCGTTGTTGAACACCGGGTTCGTGGTGTTGGGCCAGGAGTCGGAGCTGCCGCGAGCGTAGCTGGACACCGACTCGACGCCCGCGCTGATGAACACGTCACCCTCGCCCGCCTTGATGGCGTGCAGCGCCATTCGCGTGGTCTGCAGCGACGAGGCGCAGTAGCGGGTGAGCGTGGTGCCCGGCAGGAAGTCGTAGCCGAGCAGGGTGGCGACGACGCGGGCCATGTTGAACCCTGACTCGCCGCCGGGCAGGCCGCAGCCGAGCATCAGGTCGTCGATCTCGCGCGGGTCGAGGTCGGGCACCTGGGCGAGCGCGGCACGCACGGCAGCCACGGCGAGGTCGTCGGGTCGCAGGTCCTTGAGCGACCCCTTGCCCGCTCGCCCGATCGGGGTACGGGCGGCGGCGACGATGACGGCTTCGGGCATCGGTGGACACTCCTCGCTTGGCTGCGGACTGCGTGACTGCTCTGTCCGTAACGACGCTACCGGAAATGTTACTCGCCGGTAAGGGCGGCGAACCCGATCGCCGTGTGCGGGGTCAGCCGCCAGGCCGCGGAGGCGAGCGAGGGCAGCAGCGCGGAGACCGCGGTCTGGTAACCCTCGGCCGAGGGGTGGAAACGATCCGGGCCGAACAGTTCCGCGCGGGCCGCGAATTCCGGGCCGAGCAGCGTGCCCACAGGTACGGAGCTGCCTCCGGCGCCCGTCACGGCATGGCCCTGCAGCAGCGCGAGCTGCCGGCTCCACCGCCGGGCCAGCCAGCGCAGCGGCAGCTGGACCGGGCGGATCGTGCCCAGGTCAGGGCACGTGCCGACCACCACTTCGCAGCCGACGGCGCGCAGCCGGGACACCGCCTCGCCGAGTTGCCGGGCGGCCTCCCGCGGCGGCATGCGGTGGGTCACGTCGTTGGCACCGATGATGACGGCGGCGAGTTGCGGGGCGTGCTCCGGTCCGTCCTCGAGCAGCCTGTCCACCTGTCCGGCCAGCTCTTCGGAGCACGCGCCGACCCGCGCCTCGCTGCGGAACAGCACCGGGCGCCCGGTATGCGCGACCAGCGATCCGGCCAGCAGCGCGCCGGGCGTCTGCTCGGGCCGCTCCACGCCGTAGCCCGCCGCCGTGGAATCGCCGAGCATCGCCAGACGCAGCGGACGCTCGCCGTCCCTCGCGAGGTGTTCGCCGTACAGGCCGTCCGCGGCCGGTGGCACGCTCAGCGCCGGTCCGATCGTCCGACGAGCCAGTTTGGCCTCGGCCATCACAAGACCGACCGACGCTCCCGCGAGCACGGTCAGTCCGCCACCGCTCATCAGTGCGGCCGCGGCCGCCTTCCTCGGTGAAAAGCTCATCTTCACAGCTCCTCTCCCCAGTAGCAGGACGATACCCGTTTCGCGCCCGCGGACGGTGAGAATTGCCTGCGAAGCGCCGATAGGCTGCTCTCATGCGCTATGTCGAATCGGTGATCGACCTCGTCGGTGACACCCCGCTGGTGAAACTCAATTCGGTGACGAGGGGCCTGCGGGCCACCGTCCTGGCGAAGGTCGAGTACCTGAATCCGGGCGGTTCGGTGAAGGACCGGATCGCGCTGCGGATGATCGAGGCGGCCGAGGAGTCCGGGCAGCTGCGTCCGGGCGGCACGATCGTGGAGCCCACCAGCGGCAACACGGGGGTCGGGCTGGCCATGGTGGCCCAGCGCAAGGGGTATAAGTGCGTGTTCGTATGCCCGGACAAGGTCTCCCAGGACAAGATCAACGTGCTGCGGGCCTACGGCGCGGACGTGGTCGTCTGCCCGACCGCCGTCGCGCCCGAACATCCGGACTCGTATTACAACGTCTCGGACCGGCTGGTCCGCGAGATCCCGGACGCCTGGAAGCCGGACCAGTACTCGAACCCGAACAACCCGCTCTCGCACTACCACTCCACCGGCCCCGAGCTGTGGGAGCAGACCGACGGCCGGCTCTCGGCCTTCGTCGCGGGCGTCGGGACCGGCGGCACGATCAGCGGCACCGGGCGCTACCTCAAGGAGGTCTCCGGCGGCGCGGTCAAGGTGATCGGCGCCGACCCCGAGGGTTCGGTCTACTCCGGCGGCACCGGACGGCCGTACCTGATCGAGGGTGTCGGCGAGGACTTCTGGCCGGAGTGCTACGACCGCGACGTCGCCGACGAGGTGATCGCCGTCTCCGACAAGGACGCCTTCCTGATGACGCGTCGGCTGGCGCGCGAGGAGGGCCTGCTGGTCGGCGGCTCCTGCGGGATGGCCGTCGTCGCCGCGCTGCGGTACGCCGAGCGGCTGACCGAGAACGACGTCGTGGTGGTGCTGCTCCCGGACTCCGGCCGCGGCTACCTGTCGAAGATCTTCAACGACGACTGGATGGCCGACTACGGCTTCCTCACTCCGCCCGGGCACGAGGCGACGGTCTTGGACGTGCTCGGTCTCAAGGGTCCGCAACTGCCGGACCTGGTCCACGTGCACCCGCACGAGACGGTCAAGCTGGCCATCGACACGCTGCGCGAGTACGGCGTAAGCCAGATGCCGCTGGTCAAGGAGGAGCCGCCGGTGATGGCGGCCGAGATCGTCGGCTCGGTGGTCGAGCGCGACCTCCTGGACGCGCTGTTCACCGGGCAGGCGAAGCTCGAGGACACCTTGGAGGAGCACAAGAGCGCGCCGCTGCCGCAGGTCGGTTCCGGCGAGCCGATCAGTGCCCTGATGGCGGTGCTCGAGAAGGCCGACGCGGCCGTGGTGCTGGTCGAGGGCAAGCCGCGTACGGTCGTCTCGCGGCAGGACCTGTTGGCATTCCTGGCCGGGCGGTAGCGGACGCCGGCTCCCGGTCGCAGCCGCAGCCGCAGCCGCAGTCGCAGTCGCGAAGGCCGTGGTCGGGCGGTGGTAGGGCTGGCCCTACCCGGGAGCGGGCAGGTCACCGGCTGGGGACGGGGTCGGCGCTCGGACAGACTCGAGGACGTCAAGGCCGTGTCCCGATTATCTCGGAGTCGAAGATGTCCAGCGTGAATCCTTCCCCGGTCGACGCGGTGCCGGGTGAGCCGGGCCCGAGCGAGGGCCCGGCGCCCGCCCCGGTTCCGGCCCGCCGCGTCACCTTCCTGAACGCCCCGTTCCGCCGCCGAACCTATGCCGAGTGGCTGTACGGCCTCGTCGGGCTGCCGATCGCGGTGCTCGGTTTCAGCCTGTCGGTGACCTTCATCGCGTTCGGCGTCGGCACGTTCATCACCTTCCTCGGCATTTTCGTGCTCGCGTTCGCGGTCGTCCTCGGCCGCTGGCTCGGCGCGCTGGACCGCGGGTTGATCAACGGTCTGCTCGGCGGGCGGATCCAGGCGCCACGCCGGTTCAAGGCGGGTCGGCGCGGACTGTTCGGCTGGGCGCTGTCCCGGCTCGGCGACCCCGTCGGCTGGCGCGGCATCGCCTACCAGATGGTGCGCTTCCCGCTGGCGGTCGCGACGTTCGTGGTCACGGTGGTGTTCTGGGCTCTCACGCTGGGCGGGACGACCTACTGGATCTGGTACCGCTTCCTTCCCGCGGAGCCGGGCCATGACGGCCGGATGCACCGGGCCGCGTCGCTGTGGGACACGAGCACTTCCAGCTACTTTCTGGACACTTGGCCGCGCGTGCTGGTCACGGCGTTGATCGGCGTCTTGTTGCTGTGGCTGACGCCGTGGATCGTGCACGGCTCCACCTCGGTCGACCGGCTGCTCGGCCGCGCGCTGCTAAGCCCCACCTCGGCCTCGCAGCGGGTGCGTGAGCTCGAGCAGACACGCAGCGACGCGGTCGCCTCGTCGAATGAGCAGTTGCGCCGGATCGAGCGTGATCTGCACGACGGCACCCAAGCCAGGCTCGTCGCGCTGGCGATGAATCTGGGGCAGGCCAAGGAGGATCTGGGCAGCGACGACCCGGCAGCCGCGGAGCGTGTGAGGACCCTGATCGAGGGCGCGCATCAGCAGACGAAGGAGACGCTGACGGAGCTGCGGGATCTGGCGCGCGGAATTCACCCGCCGATCCTGGACAACGGCCTGGAGTCGGCGCTGATCTCGCTGGGTGCGCGCTCGCCGATCCGGGTGAATCTGGGTATCGACCTGCCCGGGCGCTCCTCGACGACCACCGAGACCATCACGTACTTCGCGATCGCTGAAGTGC
This sequence comes from Actinospica sp., assembly GCF_035552695.1. Classification (NCBI taxonomy): domain Bacteria; kingdom Bacillati; phylum Actinomycetota; class Actinomycetes; order Catenulisporales; family Actinospicaceae; genus Actinospica; species Actinospica sp. The sequence continues at coordinate 10,723 of NZ_DASZKT010000208.1, read as the reverse complement.
TGACCAATGCGGTGAAGCACAGCGGTGCGAGCGCGATCAGCGTGCGGGTGCGGAAGCACGGAGAACAGATCATCTTCTCGGTCGCGGACAACGGTCGCGGCGGCGCCGTGCTCGGCGGCGGAACCGGTCTGGACGGGGTGCAGCGGCGGCTGGCCACGGTAGACGGCACACTGGATGTGGACAGTCCGTTGGGCGGCCCGACCACCATCACCGGGGTCCTGCCGTTCGACGCGTGATCGGGGAGACGGGGAGTCGGCATGCGTGTGGTCATCGCGGAGGATTCGGCGATCCTGCGGGCCGGTCTGGCGCAACTGCTCGCGGTGCGCGGGCACGAGGTGTCCGCGCAGGTCGCCGACGCCGCGGCGGCGATCGCGGCGGTGCGGGAGAGCGCGCCGGACAGTGGCTCGGATCGCATCTCGGACGGCATCCCGGACGCGGTGGTGATGGACATCCGGATGCCGCCGACCTTCACCGACGAGGGCATCCGCGCCGCGCTCGAACTGCGCGCCGCCTACCCGAAGCTCGGCGTCCTGGTCTTCTCGCAGTACGTTGAGGCGAGGTTCGCGGCGCGGCTGCTGGAGCACGGCGCGAGCGGCTTCGGCTATCTGCTGAAGGATCGCGTGGCCGATGTCTCGGAGTTCGTGGACGCGCTGAGTCGGGTCGCGGCGGGCGGCACCGCGCTCGACCCGGAGATCGTCACCGCGATGTTGAACGCCAACGCCGACCGGGCACTCGCCTCCCTGACGCCGCGGGAGTACGAGGTGCTCGGTCTGATGGCCGAGGGACGCTCGAACGCAGCGATCGGCCGCGCGCTCGTCGTCTCGGACGGTGCCGTGGAGAAGCACATCGGCAACGTCTTCAGCAAACTCGGGCTGGAACCGGGCGCGGACGAGCATCGGCGGGTCGTCGCGGTGCTGCGCTACCTTGAGCGACGCTGAGCCCTGGACCGAATCCGATCTCTGTAGCGGATCCGATCCGCGGAGCGGCGCTGATCCGCACTGACCAGCGTCGGCGCCGCTCCGGGCAGCGGCGTCGGCATTCGTGTCGGAGCTAGTGCCGTATCGGGCTACGTTCGCCCTGTCTGGCAGGCGGATGTCTTCTGGCTCTGTGCTGTCACCCGCACGCCCTCCGGCTGGCGCGTTGCGCCGCGATCGTGTACCTATCTGCCATGTCAATGCGCTCCGGCGTTGGATCCGCGACACCGTTCGCCGCGTCCTCGCCTGCTTCGTCGACCGCAGTGTCCGTCATCCTCGTCGGAGGTGGAAGGGCCCAGCTGAGCGAGCCCGCCGTGGCCCGCGACCTGTATGTCAGCCCGCTGTTCGCACGCCGGCGGGCCCGGGCCGAGGCGAGTGGTGTGCCGTGGTTCGTTGTCAGCGGCCGCTGGGGGCTGCTCGACCCCGGCGAGGTCCTCGCGCCCTATTCCTTCTCCCTCGCGGAGCAGTCGGTGAGCTACCAGCGAGCCTGGGGCCGCTTCGTGGCCGAGCGGCTCTGCCTGGTCAGCTCGGTCGGCCACGGCGACGTCGTAGAGATCTGCGCCGGTGCCGCCTACGCCGCCGCGCTCACTGCCCCGATCGAGTACCTCGGCGCCCGGGTCCGCCGGGCGACCGTGGGCGCGAGCGAATCGGGGGACGAGCCGCGATAGCCCAGGACCGGGCCTCGTCATCGTCGATCCCGCGCCCCCTTACACGCTCGGCCACTGGACCTGTCCCGCAAATCAGGCTCCGAACGCCAACCCGCCCAGCCGAGCCACCTCAGCCAGACAAACGTTCCTTGATACGGCACTAGCGTTCATTGCCTGCTCGCAGCCAGTCGAGGTAGTCGGCGACGGCCCGCTCGGTGTCATATTCCGGCTGGTAGCCGGTGTCCTGCCGTAGCCTGCCGGTGTCCAGCCACGAGCGGGCGCGCGTGTTCTGCGGGTCGTGGCCGTCGGGGAGTTCGATACGCGCCTCCGGAAGTGCCGTGGCGATCGCGTCGACGATCTCCCGGTTCGTCGTGATCCGACCCGACGAGACGTTGTACACGCGGTGGTCGAGCTGGTCGGCAAGCTGGAGCAGGGCGAGCGCGCGACCGCATTCGCGCACGTACATCAGGTCGAGTCCGTCGTCGGCGTGCGGCAGGCGACCGCCGGGCAGGGTGCTGAGATCCAACTCGCGTCCCGCCGCGGCGGCATGGATGAGCTGCGAGGTCGGGAAGAACGGCGCGGCCGGTCGGCCGAGTGGCCCCCAGATGGCGCCGATCCGGGTCGCGTAGAGCTCGACACCGGTCGCCGGGGCGAGCTGGGAGATCAGGATCTCGTTGATCTTCTTCGACATCGCGATCCCCTGCGTCGCGCTGACCGGCAGGTGTATGGATTCGAGCAGCGCTCCCTCATCGCCGCCGTCGTACACGCCGATCGTGCTGGCTATGCCCACGCGGCGTATGCCGAGAGTCTTCGCCGCGTTGACGACGGTGAAGAACATTCCGATGTTGGAGCGCGCGTCCTCGTACGGGTCGCCGAAGTATGCGCCGGCGAGATGAATGATGCCGGTGACCTGGTGCCGTTCGCAGACCTCGATCAGCGCTTCGCCGTCGGTCACGTCCACCTGTTCGAGGAAGACGCGCTTGCCGATCTCGTCGGCGAGCAGGGCGTTGGGCTCGGGCTCTCGGCGCTGCGTGAGCACGCAGCTCTCGCCGAGCTCCACCAGGGCACGCGCGGTGTGGGAGCCGATGAAGCCGAGGCCGCCGGTGATAAGGATCATCGTTCGTCACCTATCTCTATATCGATCAGCAAAGGTGATTGTCAGTGCTGCTGACGATCAGCGTATACCCTATCCTTGGTTCATGTCGAGTGATGTCGTGAGCAAGGTCGGTCCAACGCCGGAGCAGCCGCGTGCCGAGCTCAATCGGCTCGGCTACCTGCTCAAACACGCGCAGCAGCGGCTAACGGAGCTGACCTCGGTCGCACTGGAGCCGTACGGTCTCAACGGCCGTGAGCTGGGCGTACTGGTGGTTCTCGACGCCATGGGCCCGACCTCACAGCAGGACGCGGCGCGTCGGCTCGGCGTGGATCGCACGACGATGGTCGCGCTGATCGACGCGCTCGAGGCCAAGTCCGTGGTCGTGCGCCGGCCGTTCGAAGAGGACCGGCGGCGCAACGTCGTCGAGTTCACCGAGCGCGGCCATGAGCTCTTCAAGCAAGCGCTTCAGGCGAGCGACGCGGCGGAACGCCAGTTCGTCAGCCCGCTGGAGGAGACCGCGGCGGATCTGTTCCGTGCGCAGCTGAGGGCCGTGATAGCCGCAGGCGAGCCGTCTTAGCGCGGCAGCGTCCTCAGGCAGGCGGCGGCCTTAGCCCGGCAGCGTCGGCAGGAGCTAGCCCGGCAGCGTCGGCAGGAGCTGCCAATTCGTGCCGAGGATGCCCTGAATCTGCTGGATCGTGTCCCGGCTGCTGGACCGTTCCGGCTGCCGCGCGCCGTTGATGGTGACGGAAGTGCCGCCGCAACCGCTCGCGTCCATCGACACCTGTTCGAGGACCGCGCCGCCGGTGGATTCGAAGTCGAGCTCGAGTCCGCCGCCGAAGTCGGCCGGGCAGCTGAAGGCTCCGGTCGGCGCAGGTGGCAGGGCATTGATGATTGCGGCGACGCGGGCGATCTTTGCATGGCCGGTGATGGTGGCCGAACTCGTGGTGCGCTTGGCCTGTTCCGCGTACCGCGGAATCGCGACGAGCTTCGCCGCACTGGTGGGCGCGGTGGCGCCTAGCTGTGCGGACGCCGGGGCGTCGAGAGCATGCACCGCGACGAGCGACCCGCCCGCCGCCACGAGTCCGACGGCGGCGACCCGGACCACGGGCAGGAGCGGGGCCAGCGGATCAGTCGTACGTCGCTGTCGCTTCATAGCACTTCGACGACGGCCGGCCCCGCTCGGTTCCGCCCCGTTTCGCGATTCAGTCGTATTCGTCCAGACCGGCTATCGTCGATGAGTGGGCATGGACAATGCGCCTGGGACGTTCCCCAGAGTTCAGCGACTCGACTCGACGCGGATGCTCGCGGCGGTTCGGGAGGCGGCCGGCGTCGAACTCGTCGTATCAGGAGCCTTGGACGGCGGGGAGGTCGGGGCGGCGCGCGTTCGCTGGCCGGATGGCCACGAAGGCGTGCTGAAGTGGCGGCCCGACTTCGACGAGAAGGACATGCGCGCCGGACCTCTCGCGGCGATCGAGGCCCTGCGTGCGCGCGGCTATCCGGCTCCCGCCACGGAGCTCGTCGTCCAGGTCGGTACGGCTGTCGTCACGGTGCAGGAACTGTTGTCGGGCAACAAGATCGCCCATATGGACGAACGCCACTTCGACGAAGCGCTCGCAGTCCACGCTCTGCACGTCGGCGCGCTGGCCGAGCGGTCGGACGTGCCACGCATCGCGCTTCATCTGCGCGACGACGGTCCGGGCTACTGCCTGCACGAACCGATGCGCCGATTCAGCGCGCGGACGGCCGAGTTGGAGCAGCGGATTCGTGAGATCGGTGACGAGTTCGACGAGCGCATGCCGGGCGACGACGTCGTTCACCAGGACTTTCATCCCGGCAATATGCTGAGTCGCGACGGTCGGCTGACCGGAGTGATCGACTGGGACGGCGCGGGCAGGGGAGATGCCGGATTCGACCTCGTCACCCTCCGCTTCGGCATCCATCCGGCAGGGGCCGACCGCAGCGTCGTCCAGCGCTTGGACGCGCTGCTTGATGCGTTGCCGGATGACGTGCTGCGACCCGCTTGGGCGCACATGAGCCTGCGGATGACGGATTGGGCGATCCGGCACTTCCCGAGCGATGAGGTCGAGACGTGGGCCGGCCTCGCGGCGGAACGGATCACCACGTGAAACTCCACGTCGGATGCGCGATGTGGTCGCATGCGGCGTGGCAGGGGCGGCACATGCCGCATCCCTTGCCGCAGCGAGAGCGGTTGCGCGCGTACTCCTCGTTCTGCAGCGCGGTGGAGGGGAACACGACGTTCTATGCCACGCCGACGTTGGACACGGTCCGGTCGTGGGCCGAGCAGACGGACCCGGACTTTCGGTTCATTCTCAAGCTGCCGAGGACTGTCACGCACGACCGGCGGTTGGCGAACGTCGAGGAGCCGGTGCGGGCGTTCCTGAATGTGATCGAGCCGCTGGGGACGCGTGCGCACGCGCTGTGGGTGCAGTTGCCGCCTTCGTTCGCGCCTGCGGATTTGGGGGCGTTGGCAGCGTTCTTGCATCGGATGCCGCGCACGTATCGATACGCGGTTGAGGTGCGGCATCGTGCGTTTTTCGAGACGCGGCAGTGGGAGCAGAATCTCAGTAGGTTGCTGAATGGCGTGGGCGCGGAGTGGGTGAACTTCGACTCGACGACTATGTTCGCGAGCCCGCCCACGACCGACGCCGAGCGCGAGGCGTGGATGAAGAAGCCGCGCCTGCCGCGTCGTGCGCACGCGCTGACCGCCAACCCCGTCGTGCGCTACATCGGCCGTGACGACGAGGCGCTCACGGTCGAAGGCTGGCAACCGTGGCTCGACGTCGTCGCGGGCTGGCTGCGCGAGGGCCGGTCGCCGACGGTCTTCATCCACACGCCGGACAACGTGGACGCGCCGATCCTTGCCCGCCGCTTTCACGACCAGGTGCGTGCCCTCGTGCCCGAACTCGCATCGCTGCCGGAGCCCATTCCGGCCGGTCCGGCGACGCTGTTCTAGTCGGTTCGCCGTTCTAATCAATTCGCTGTTCCAGTCAATTCATGACAGCGTAGCGGAGAAAGACCACTCCGCCGTGGAATCGGCGCTCGTCTAAGAGTTCGAGCTTCACCTGAACTTCGTCCGGCAGCGCGCTTTTTCCGTTGCCGACGATGACCGGATTGAGAAACAGGTGGCATTCGTCGACCAGCCCGGCGGCCATTGCCTGGCCTGCGAGTTCCGCGCCGCCGACGGTGATGTCGTAGGCCGACGTCTCCTTGAGCTGCCGGACTGCCGCTGCGTCGAACTCGCGCACGATCTGCGTTTGTGCGGTCGAAGGCTTCCGCAGTGTCCGCGAGTACACGATCTTGTCGGCCTGGCGCCAGATCCCCGTGAAGTCGCGGCTTCCGGGATCGAGGGTGTCGACGTCCGCGGTCTCCCAGAAGCGCATCGTTTCATACATTCGGCGGCCATAAAGGTACGTGCCGATGGGCCGTTCGAGTTCATTGACGAATGCGAGCACCTCGGCATCCGGCGCCGCCCAATCGAAAGAGCCGGTCTCGTCCTCGATATACCCGTCAAGCGACGCGATGGCGGAGTAGATCAACCTGGCCATTGTCAGCCCTCCATGGAACGGAATGCGCGGCGGTACGCGGTCGGCGAGACGCCGGACGCGATCTTCAACTGTTGGCGCAGGTTCGCGCCCGTACCCAGGCCGGCGCGCTCGGCGACCTGATCAACCGACAGATCGGAGTCCTCGAGCAGGTGGCGCGCGTAGTCCAGGCGTTGCGCGGCGAGCCAGATGCCGGGGCTCAGGCCGGTCTCGGCGCGAAAGCGGCGGGTGAAGGTGCGCACGCTCGTGCCGGCGTGGGCGGCGAGTTCGGTGAGGCTGAGCGGTCGGCCGAGCTGCTCGACGGCCCACGCGCGGGTCGCCGCCGTGCCGCCCTCGTCCACGGCCGGGACGGGTCGCTGCACGTACTGCGACTGGCCGCCTTCGCGACGCGGCGGAACGACGCAGACCCGGGCGGCGAAATTGGCGACCGCGCTGCCGTGGTCGCGGCGGATCACGTGCAGGCACAAGTCGATTCCCGCGGCGACGCCGGCCGAGGTCAGCATGTCGCCGTCGTCGATGTAGAGCACGTCCGCGTCCACCTGGACGTTCGGGAACAGGGCCTGCAGCTTCGTTGCCTCGCTCCAGTGCGTCGCGGCCGGGCGCCCGTCGAGCAGCCCCGCGGCGGCGAATACGAAGGCTCCCGTGCAGATCGCGATCAGCCGCGTACCCGGCCGGATCTCCTTGAGCGCGCGCAGCACGGGCTCGGCCAGGATGCCGCCGGAGTCCACGATCCGCTCGAGCGCGTGTGAGGGCGGGATCACCACCGAGTCCGCCGTCGCGAGCACGGACGCGTCGTGGTCCACGCTGATGCTGAAGTCCGCATCAGTACGCACCGGTGCGCCGTCGACAGTGCAGGTCACGACCTCGTACAACGGCCGCCGGTCATGACGCGTGTCGCGGGCGCCGCCGAAGATGCGTGCCGGTATCGCGAGTTCGAAGGGCACGACTCCGGGCAGCGCGAGGACGGCCACCCGGTGCGGACGCTGGGGGGAAGCCATGGCCTGATTCTTTCACATCATGTCTATCCAGCCACTAGGCGAGCCGTGCGACGCGGCGGCACAGTGATCCACGTGACGACAATGCGCGCGATCATCGCGGAACGACAGGGCGGCCCCGAGGTACTCAAGCTGGCGGAAGTCGAGCGCCCGACACCCGGCGCGACGGAGATTCTCGTGCGTGTGCACGCGGCGGGTATCAATCCGACGGACTGGAAGTCTCGGTCGGGCGGCGGGCGCGGAGAAGGGGCCTTCCCGCTGATTCTGGGCTACGACGTGGCCGGAGTGGTCGAGGCGGTCGGCCCCGGCGTGACCCTCAACCGGCCGGGCGACGAGGTGCTCGGGATGCCGCTGTTCCCGCACTTCCCGGGCGCGTACGCCGAATACGTCGTCGCCCCGGCCAGGCACTTCGCGCCCAAGCCCGCCGCGCTGAGCTTCGAGGAGGCCGCCGGGCTTCCGCTGGCCGGGCTCACCGCGTGGCAGGGGCTTATCGACACCGGAAAGCTGACGGCCGGTCAGCGCGTGCTGATCCACGCGGCGGCAGGCGGCGTGGGCCATCTCGCGGTGCAGATCGCGAAGAGCCTCGGCGCGTACGTCATCGGCACGGCCAGCGCCGCCAAGCACGACTTCGTCCGCGGCCTCGGTGCGGACGAAGTGATCGACTACCACGTCGCCGACTTTGTCGAGGTGCTGCGCGACCAGCCGGTCGACGTCGTATTCGACCCGATCGCGGGCGAGTACAGCAGCCGTTCGCTCATGGTGCTCAAGGACGGCGGCGTACTCGTCTCGATCCTCCCGGTGGAAGAAGCGGCAATGAAGGAAGCCGAGGCGCGCGGCATCCCGACCGGCTTCACGCTCGTCGAGCCGGACCGCCTCGCGCTCACCGCGATCGTGGACCTGGTCGAGCAGGGCAAGCTGCGCGTAGAACTCGACTCCGTCTTCCCGCTCGAGGACGCCGCGGATGCGCACCGGCGCAGCGAAACGGGCCGCACGGTCGGCAAGATCGTGCTCCGCGTCGTCGAGGGCTGATGGGGTGTCATGGGGTGTCCTAACAAACGGGAAACTCCTGAGCGCGGATGTGAACGCGTGTCGTGGTTCCAGCGAAATGTCGCGCCGGATCCTTGACCCGGGAGTGGTCCGCACCAATCCTCAGTGCCGTAGCCGCGCAACCCACGGCGGCACGCTCGACCCGCCCACGGCCGAGGAAAGGACCTCCCCATGCCCACGCTCCGCAGAACCCTGATTGTTCCGCTGGCGGCCGCCGCAGTCGTGCTCGCCTGCACCGGCACCGCGGCAGCGCGGCCGACCAACTCGACCTCCGCCTTCAACAGCCTGACCACGGCGGCCAACCCGGCCTGGATGGGCCAGGTCTCCGACTCGACCAGCCTGGCCGCCCTTTCGATCCCGGGTACGCACGACACCCTGGCCATCGAGGGCGGCCTGCTGCCGTCGGCCTACGAGGCGCAGCAGGACGAGGGAATCAGTGCTCAGACGCTCTCCGCGCAACTGAACGCCGGCATCCGCGCCATCGACATCCGCGTCCGGATCGTCAACAACGGCACCGCCTTCGCGATCCACCACACCGACGTGTACGAAGACGCGAACTTCGACGACGTGCTGACCAAGGCGCAGGCGTTCCTGTCCGCCAACCCGAGCGAGTCGATCCTGATGGATCTGCACGGGGAATGCGACGGCGACACCACCGAGGGCGGCATCGGCTTCAGCATTCCCGGAAAGTGCGCGGACGATCCGTCGAACGCGACCGAGGCGATGCGCGAGTCGATCTTCCAGAGCTACGTCGCGCGCTACCCCGGCCTCTTCTACGCCCCGTCCGTCACCGGCTCCTCGACGGCGGCCATGCCCTCGCTCGGCCAGGTGCGCGGCCACATCGTGCTGACGGACTTCACCGGACCGGTCGGCGAGGTCTACGCCGGATACGGCCTGACCCAGCTGACCACCGGGAACTGGGGCCAGTACGTCGAGAACAACTGGACCCAGTGCGATCTCGCGAGCAAGTGGGGTCTCGCGCAGACGAACCTCCAGCACGCCGCGGCGGACCCGTCGAACATGTACACGACCTACCTGTCGGCGAACTGCGCCCCCTTCGGCGCCGGTCCCGCGGGCATGGCGGGCGGCTACAACGGGGGCGTCGGCGAGAACCAGCAGGCGCTCAGCTACCTGGCCTCGGGCTCGGCCGGCGGCACCGGAGTCGTCCTGATGGACTACCCCGGATACGCGTTGATCGACGCGATCATCGGCCTCAACCCGGGAGTCACGCCGTCGGCTGTGTCATAGCGTCGATTTCGTAGGTTCGAGGGCGTGGCTTCGAAGGCATAGCGCCGATGGCGTAGCTTCGCCCTGGAACATTCAGCGGAGCCCGAACCTGTCGTCAGTGCGCGATATGTGCCGTGCCGAAGGGCATCGTGCGCAGCTCGTCCAGCAGGTCGGGGTCCGCGCCGTCGGACAGCCTGATGAACATGGTCTCCTCGGTGCGGCGCCGTGCCGCGCCGCGCGGTGCTACGGGCGTACCTCGTAGACCAGGTTGAACGGTGTCTCGGCGGCGCGCCGGAACCGGGTGAAGCCGGCGTCGGCGGTCACCTGCCGGATCGCGGCTTCCCCGGCCTGGGCGCCGAGCGCGTAGCCGCCAGGCTGGGACCGCGCGTTCGGCACGCATAGCTGAGTCGATGCGTTGTAGTAGATCCGCCCCACCGGGTTGAGGTTGTCGGCCACCTCGTCGCCCGCGAACGGCTCGACGAGAAGCTACGTGCCGTCCGGCTTGAGCGCCTCGCGGATGTGTCCGGCGGCGGCGAGCGGGTCGCCCATGTCGTGCAGGCAGTCGAACGTGGTGGCCAGGTCGTAGCCGGTCCCGGAGAAGCCGGCGGCCGCGGCGGTCTCGAAGGTGATTCGGTCGGCGACCCCGGCGTCCGCGGCCCGCTTGCGAGCGATCTCGATCGACTCGTCGTGGTAGTCCGAACCGTTGAACCGGGAGTTCGGGAATTCCCGAGCCAGCAGGACGGTGGACGCGCCGAGCCCGCAGCCGATGTCGGCCACCTTGGCGCCGGCTTGGAGCTTGCCCTGCACGCCCTCCAGCGCCGGGATCCAGGACGGGATCAGGTTGGCGATGTAGCCGGGGCGGAAGAACTGCTCGCAGCCGATGAAGACGTCCTGGTCATGCTCGGGCCAGCCCAGGCCGTCACCAGTGCGAAACGCCTCGGAGATCCGTGGCTCGGCCTTCAGTGTGCCGAGCGCGAGCACGAACGCCCCGGGAATGTAGAGCCCGCCGTCCGGATCGGTGAGCGCGAACGCCTGCTCCTCGGTCATCGAATAAGCGCCGAGGTGGCCAGGGTCAGTAACGTTGTGGGCGGCCATCGCCGGACGGTTCGCCGTCACGGGCGATTCACGGCTTGGCCCGATGGGGAGGGCTAACGGACCGGGAAGGTCACGTACC
>NZ_DASZKT010000207.1:0-7283 GCF_035552695.1 Actinospica sp. | reverse complement strand
CTCGGCCAACGGCTACCCGTCGATCAACATCGCCGGCTCGGTCTCCAGCTTCAAGGGCTACGGACTCGGGGTGTACTGCTACTTCAGCAGCAACTCCAGCGTACAGAGCGCGAACGCGATCACCGCGCCGAACCTCTCCGGAGTCCAATTCAACGACATGGTCACCGTCTCCCTCGGCGGCGTCGGCACCATCAACCACATCATCAACGGCGTCGGCGGCACCGCCAACTCCAGCGGCTCCGTCCAATACCTCAACAGCTACAACTAGAAACAGCTACAACTAGAAACGGCTAGAACAGCTAGCTCCAACTAGCTCCACACAGCGAGACCCCCAGAGCCGGGCGGGAGATGACGAGATCGTCACCCGCCCGGCTCGATCACTCTTCCCTTCCATGAGCCGCCGCGCCCCCGCCGATGCCGCCGCGCCGAATCCACCGTCATCGCCCCGTACAACGCCATGACGCCAGGCAGCAGCGGGGCTCGCCACCAGCGCAGGTCGTAGAGCCGAAGCACCGGGATGTAGCTCGCGGACATGACGGCCCACGCGGCGAGCGCCGGAATCGCCACGCCCCACCAGTGCGTAGCCAGGCCGACGAGGCCGAGGATCGGCGGCACGCCGTAGCTGAGTACGAGCCCGACGATCGTGCCGAGCAGCAGCCACGGCGAATAGCGCAGTTGGGTGTACGCACTGCGCGCGATCATGTCCCACAAATCGGCCAGACGCGGGTACGGCCGACGGCTGCGCACCCCCGTCGTCACGCCGAGCCAGACCCGTCCGCCACTCCGCTTGAGCAGCGTGCCGAGCGCGACATCGTCGATTCGCGCGTCCGCGATCCCGACCAGTCCGCCGACCTCATCGAGGGCTTCCCGGCGCACCAACATGCACCCGCCCGCAGCAGCCGCGGTACGCGACGAGGGCCGGTTCACCCATGCGGGCGGATAGAGCTGGAAGAAGCTGTACACGAACGCCGGTACGATCATCCGCTCGGCCGGGGAGTCCGTGCTCAGCCGTGCCATCAGCGAGACCAGGTCCAGCCGTCTGTCCTGTGCGTGCCGGACGAGCCTGCGCAGGCTGTCCGCCGGATGTGAGATGTCCGAGTCCGTGAACAGCAGGTACTCGGAACTCTTGTCGGACTCTCGCACCCCGAGGTCCATCGCCGCGACCTTCCCCGCCCACCCTGGCGGCGGCCCGGCCCCGCGCAGCACCCGCGGTTCCGCGCGATCCGGCGTCGCCGCGGCGAGCTCGGTGGCGACTTCGCCCGTGCCGTCCGTGCTCGCGTCGTCGACCACGATCACGGTGAACGGCCCCGGATAGTCCTGCGCGAGAACCGAAGGCAGCGTCGAGGGCAGAATCCTCGCCTCATCGCGCGCCGGAATGACCGCCGTCACCGCGGGCCATTCCCGTGCGTCGTCCCGTTCGGCCTCGGGCAGCTGCAGATTCATCCGCCAGAAGCCTCCGCGTCCGAGGAGGAGCACGATCCAGATCCCCAACGACACCCAGGCGAGCACGGCAAGCACCAGGAACACAGCGTGCGCAGTCACGCCGCCAAGCCTCGCACACGCGCGCCGCGCCAGCCCGCAGCAGCACGGACCCGGCGGCGTAGTCTGGCTTCATGATCCCGTTCCCCGAGGAGCCGGCCCGGCCTCGGCGCGTGGAGATCGCACCGGGAGCCGTGCACCTGCCGGGCTGGCTGACGTTCGACCAGCAGCGGCAGCTGGTGCGCGCCTGCCGCGAGTGGGCACGCGGCCCCGTGCCGATGCGGCACACGCGGCTGCCCGGCGGCGGGGTCATGTCGATTCAGACCGTGCATCTCGGCTGGTACTGGCGCCCGTACCACTATTCACGCACCGCCGACGATCACAACGGCGCCCGCGTCGCCGAGCTCCCCGAGTGGCTCGCCGATCTCGGCGGGAGTGTGCTGGCCGACGCGTATCAGGACCCGGACGCCGCTGCCGGCTACCGGCCCGACGTCGCCCTCGTCAACTTCTACGACCACGCGGCGAAGCTCGGCATGCACCAGGACAAGGAGGAGCGCTCGTCGGCACCCGTCGTCTCGCTGAGCATCGGTGACCGCTGCGTCTTCCGCGTCGGCAACACGCAGAACCGCAACCGTCCGTGGACAGACGTCGAACTCGCGTCCGGCGACGCCTTCGTCTTCGGCGGCCCCTCCCGCTTCGTCTACCACGGCGTGCCCAAGCTCTACCCGGACAGCGGCCCGCACGACGAGATCGGGCTCGCCGAGGGCCGCCTCAACCTCACACTCCGGGTCACCGGTCTCGCGGGCTGATGGCGGCGGCGTCACGCCCTGATGATCGGCCGTCCCCACACGACGGTCGCCACCACGTCGACCGGCTGGGTGCCGTCGACCGCGTACGGCGTGGGCATCGTGCGGTGCTCGCCGGTCTTGCGGAACAGCCCGCGAGCGACCAGTTCCTCGGCGATCGGTTGGAGGGCGCGGCGGTATCCGTGCTCGACGATCGCCACGAAGCCCTGCGCGCTCAGCACCTCCGCCAGCCGCGCCATCGTCCGCTTCCACGGCAGCCAGTACAGCCGCGATCCCGCGGTGACCAGGCTGTACGGGCCGTCCAGCGGTACCCGATCCACCGCGCCGACGATCCAGTGCAGGTCGGGGCGGCAACCGCCGGGCAGTTCTCGTCCGGCGGCGATCAGCTCGGCCGACGTGTCGACGGCGTCGATCCGCGCGATTCTGCCGCGTGCGATCAGCGGCCTCGCCAGCGCGCCGTCACCCGCTCCGACGTCCAGCACGTGTGTCGGCTCGTCGAGCAGACTTTCGAGCACATCGAAGACTTCGGCAGGATACGGCGGCGACTGGCTATCCGTCATATAGCCATCATGCACGCGCGGCCTACCGCATGACTCGCACGATCTCCACTCGCGCTACCCGCGTGCCCTACATCGCCACGAAGTTGTATCCCTCGGCGATCAGCTTCGGTATGAAGATCTTCATCGCGGCCACGGTGTTGCGCCGCACGCCACCGCCGTCATGCTCCAGGATGATGTCGTGCGCCCGCGTGGTCCGCAGCACCGTGTGCACGATGTCCTGCGTGTCCACGTGCGCCGTGTCCCAGTCGCGCGGGTCCACCGACCAGTCCACCGGCTGCAGGCCGCGCGAGGCGCAGGCCTGGAAGACGGACCCGGACCAGTTGCCGTAGGGCGCCCGGAAGATCGACGGGCTCTGGTTCGCCTGGGCCAGCGCGTCATTGCAGCGGTCCATCTGCGAACAGACCTCTTTGTACGTCTCGTGGGTCAGGTCGGCGTGGTTCCAGGTGTGGTTCGTGATCGTGTGCCCGGCGGCCGAGACCTCGCGCACGATCGACAGGTTCGCGCCGACCTGACTGCCGATCATGTTGAACGTCGCCTTGATCCCGTGGTCGCGCAGGATCTCGAGGACCTGCGGCGTGTAGACGGGGTGCGGGCCGTCGTCCATGGTCAGCGCGATCGCCTTCGGCCCGGCGTTGTCCACGTAGTACTGCGGCTTCGTCGCGACCGCCGTCGCGGGGCGGTGCGACACGGTGATCGAGGGGGAGGGGGACGGCGTCGCGTTCTCGCCGCTGCGCCGGGCGGTCGGAACGGCGCCCGCCGTCGTCGTCTTCGGGTTCGAATCGCGGATCGCGGCGACGATCCCGGCGGTGACGCTCACGCCCGCGACCAGCGTGACGCCGCCGATCGCGGCCACCACCTTCCGGCGCGGAGCACGGCGCACCTCCGCCGCATCGCCCACCTCGGGCTGCCCGGCATGGTTGACCTGCACCGTCCGCTGGAGATCTTCGTCGCTCACACCCTTTAATGACGCCCTACGCCACCGTCCGGTTCGCGAAATCTTCAGATTTGTTTAAGAGATTTCGGCGGTCCGCCGACCTCGGCGTCGTCCACTCTGGAGCCGGCGGGGGGCGAGCGCATAATCTACTGCCCATGACAGACGACAAGGCGCAGCTGCCGGAGCTCCGGGCGTCGCACGCGGATCGCGACCGGATCGCCGAGCAGCTACGGGTCGCCGCGGGGGATGGCCGGCTGACCATGGAGGAACTCGACGAGCGGCTGGAGAAGGCGCTCAACGCCAGGACCGGGAGCGAGCTCGCCGTCCTGGTCACGGACCTGCCGGCGATCTCCGCCGGATCCGCGCTCGCGGTGTCGGCGGAGCCGAAGGAGCTCGCCCGCATCGAGGTGAGCAGCGGCAGCGCGGCCCGCGAGGGCCGCTGGGTGGTGCCGCGGGCGATCGAGGTGAAGGCGGGCAGCGGCAGCGTGAAGCTGGACCTCACCGAGGCCGTGCTCACCGGCCCGACGCTGCAGATCGACGCCACGGTGCGCAGCGGCAGCCTGACGATCGTCACCAAGCCCGGCATCGAAGTGGTCATGGACGAGGTGAGCGTCTCCAGCGGCTCCGCGAAGGTGCGCCGGCCCGAGGGCGCCGACTCCGTGCCGATCGTGCTGCGCGTGGAGGTCTCCGGCAGCGTCCGCTCGGGCTCGATCACCGCCCGCCCGCCGCGCCGCAGCTTCATGGACTGGCTCATGCGCAGGCGGATCCGCTTCGAGTAGCGGCTTCGCGCGGGCGCGTCGGGCAGCGTCGGTGATGCCGTGGTCCGGACGCGGACCGACGGCGTCACCCGCCTCGACCGAATCGGCTTGGCGGCAGAACCCTGATGGTTGCGCCGCCGCCCTGAACGGCCGCTGAGGACGCCGGTCCTGATTTTCTGTCAGACCGTTCCGTCATCATCATCCTCATGGACATCACCGAACTCATCACGGCCTGGCGCGAAATTCTGACCGGCGACGGCAAGTCGTGGGTCTTGTTCTCCCACGACACGTGCGTCGTCCTGCCAGAGCCACATCCAGGGCGAGATCTCGGCGAGCAGGCAGTGCGCCTGCTCGCCGAGCACGGGCCGGTGCACATCGGCACTCCATCAGGCGATTTCAACGTCATCCACCTCGACAACGCCCCCGGCTGGTGCGTCACGTGCCACCACCCCGACGTGCTCACCTACGTCGCCCCCGCCGACGTCACCGCGGGGGCCGGTGACCTGGAGATCGGCCTGTGCGGACGCTCCAAGCGGCACATGGACGGCACCGAGCTCAGGATCGCGCACGTCGAGGACAAACGCCCCGTGAGTATCTGACCATCATCCTCAAGCATGACGGCAGCCTGCCGCTCGCCTCTATAAGTTCATATCCATGAAGTCAGCTCCAGCCGCGCTCCGCATCGCCCCCGTCGGCAACGCTGCTGCCGCCGTCTCCACCGCCGCTGCCGCGACCACCACCATCCTCATCGTCGAGGACGACCCGGGCATCGCCGATCCGCTCGTGCGCGGTCTCGAGCGGGCCGGCTACGCGGTGCGCGCGGTGGCCACCGGCTCCCAGGCCCTGTCCTCCGAGCCCACCGACGTGGTGCTGCTCGACCTCGGCCTGCCCGACGCCGACGGCCTCGACATCTGCCGGCGTCTGGCGGCGCGCGGGACCAGCGCCATCCTCGTCGTCACCGCGCGCGGCGAGGAGTGCGACCGCGTCGCCGCGCTGGACGAGGGCGCCGACGACTACCTGGTCAAGCCCTTCGGCCTCGCCGAACTACTGGCCAGGATCCGCGCCGTGCTCCGCCGCATACAACCGCCCACCGACTCCGCCGCCGTCCGCCACGGCCCCCTCGTCGTCGACTCCCGCTCCCGCAAGGTAACCCTGCACGGCGACCCCGTCGCCCTCACCCCCCGCGAGTTCGAGATCCTCGAGTGCCTCGCCGCCGACCCCGGCCGCGTCTTCAGCCGCCAGGAGCTGCTCGAACGCATCTGGGACACCCACTGGTACGGCCCCACCAAGGTCCTAGACGTCCACGTCGCCGCCCTCCGCCGCAAGCTAGCCCTCCCCGGCCTCATAGAAACCGCCTACGGCCGCGGCTTCCGCCTAGCCACCCCCACCCCTCCGCCCGTGCCGCAGTCCTGACGTCGCTTCCGCACATGCTGCAGTGCCGAGTCGCCAACGCCGCTTTCCGCCGCCACCGCCGCCGTACCCGCGTGTGTCGCCAATTCCGCCTCCTCCGGCCTGCCCGCGCCGCGGTCTCTCCGCGGCCACCCCGCCCGCTGCCCTCCCGGCCCCGCCCACTCGTGCCGTCCACGCCAACTTCCCGCCCATGACCTCCCCATTAACCCAGCCCCACCTCCCGGCGACACCCCCGTGAACCACCCCTGCCCCGCCCCCGCATACCGTGGTGCGAAGGCCGCCTGATCTTTGGTATTGTTCTCACGTCGCCGACGGGCGCACCGGCCAGCCGGTAATCCCGCCGACCGACAACCCAAGTCCGGGTGGCGGAATGGCAGACGCGCTAGCTTGAGGTGCTAGTGCCCGTTAAGGGCGTGGGGGTTCAAGTCCCCCCTCGGACACTTCCTATAACCCCACGAATGTCCGGCCCCAAGATCACTTGGGCCCGGACAATTTGCTTTCCTGGCTCGTACGTGAGCTCGAGGCCGAGCTCCTTGTAGACTTTGGCCTTGTCGGCGGGTTCGGCCGCTTGGATCAAGGGCCTGATGTCACCCAGTGCCTTGATCATGGCATTGATTTCGGTTTCGTCGAGCCGTTCGGCACTTTGCCCGCCCGTCAACTGTGTTTTGGCTTCGGTGTTGATCGCGGCGCGTTCTGCCTTGACCTCGGCAATCCACTCGCCGACGGTCTCGGGGTCCGTCCCCGCTTCGAGCGCTGCCCGGTATTTCTTGAGCTTCGTGTCGCACTCGGCAAGCTTCCGGGCCGCATCCGCACTCACTGCGTCCGTGCCAGTGATGGGGGAGGCGTCCTGGCTGGAGACCATGGCGCGTACGGTCTCCTCGATGCGATGCGGGGCGAAGAGCTTGCCGAGCCAGCCGTCCAACGCCGGAAGCACGTCCTTTTCCTTGAGATACACGTTCAGTGGATGCGTGACGTGGTTGGCCAGTGCATACTCCTGGGCGTACCGGCAGCGGTAGAAGGCTCGATCGTTGTTGTGCTGTGCCTGCATCTCTCGTCCGCGCAGGCCGCACCGCACCAGCCCGCGGAGCACGTAGGTGCGCTCGACCTTAATTCGCTCCCGTGTGTCCCGGCCCCGGCCTGCCGCGGCACGGATTTGCTGTGCGCGCTCGAAGTCCTCGACGCTGACGAGTGATTCGTGCGCGACCTGGTCAGAGAAGATCCACTTGTCGCGCTCATTCCACTTGAATTTGGTCTCGTAGCCGTCCGCGACGTTCTCGACGTCGAGCAGGACTTCCTGTTTGCGCTGCCTGTTCCAGACCTGCCTGTAGGGTGCCGT
>NZ_DASZKT010000206.1:0-19606 GCF_035552695.1 Actinospica sp. | reverse complement strand
CTCGGCCAACGGCTACCCGTCGATCAACATCGCCGGCTCGGTCTCCAGCTTCAAGGGCTACGGACTCGGGGTGTACTGCTACTTCAGCAGCAACTCCAGCGTACAGAGCGCGAACGCGATCACCGCGCCGAACCTCTCCGGCGTCCAATTCACCGACATGGTCACCGTCTCCCTCGGCGGCGTCGGCACCATCAACCACATCATCAACGGCGTCGGCGGCACCGCCAACTCCAACGGCTCCGTCCAATACCTCAACAGCTACAACTGACGAACACGAAGTACGGGCGGCTGGAGCCCTGGCTCCAGCCGCCCAGGACCGCCGTGAGCGACCTGCCCAGGCGGCCGACTTCGTGATTTCGTCAGTACCGCGCGGGGACGGCGTCAACGGACGAGTGCTGCCGCGGTGTCGAGGGCTGCGTCCAGAGCGCGGGACGGGTCACACCCGACGCACCGTCGTCGGCACCCGTCCGCACCGCCGAGGCGGCCGCGGCCCTCGAATACCTCGCCCCGGGCCAAGCCCACGCCCGATGCGCCGCCAATTCGACGTCAACGTCTTCGGCACCGTCGCGATCATCAAAGCCGTTGTGCCCGGCATGCGCCAACGCCGCGCCGAGCACATCATCACCATCACCTCGGTCGGCGGGCTCATCCCCTCAACGACCCTCGGGATCTACAACGGCAGCAAGTTCGCCCTCGAAGGAATCACCCGGTCGCTGGCAGCCGAAGTCTCCCGCTTCGGCATCCACGTCACCGCCGTCGAGCCCGGCGCGTTCCGCACCGACTGGTCGGGCCGCTCGCTGCACCACGCGGCCCGCTCGATCCCCGACTACGACGAGCTCATCGACCCGATCAGCAACACGCCCGCCGGCTTCAACGGCCGCCAACCGGCGATCCCGACAAAGCCGGCGACGCGATACTGCAGCTGATCGACCTAGGCGCTCGACGCCGGGCGCGTGCCGGATGACCTGATGCTCGCCGCGGCCTCCGAGTTCACCGGCGCCGCTCCGGCCGCGACAGTGTGCCCTCCCCACCGCTACTTCGGTGACGGGATCGGCTTCGAGACCGGGGGGCTCGGCAGGGGGCTTGATGGTGCGGACGAAATAGGCGGGGACGCTTCGACGGGGGTGGTCGTGGAACTGGTCGACGTAGTCGGGCTGGAACCTGTGCCGGAAGCGGCGGGTGAAGCGGCCGTCTGCGCGGAGGACTTGCCGACCACCGCGCTCGACGCCTGGATTGAGCTTGTCGCGGATTTGTCGGCGGCGGCAGCGGCCGCAGCAGTGTTCGCATGGTCGCCTGCCGCGGGCCCGGACGAAGAACCGGACTCCGAGGAGCCTGCCGAGGAGTGTGTCTGCGTCGGCGCCGAAGGGGCGGGGCCGGTCGTGTAGAGGGCTGCTGCGGTCACGAAGCCGCACGCGGCTATGAACCCGATGACCGCCAACGCGATACGAGTGCTGCGGTCTCCGGTCTTCGCCCGGCGAGGATCGGTCGCGGGAGTCGCGGGAATCGCGGCGTCGGGCGCGAAGCGTGTCCGCGCGTGCGTGTCCGCGAAGTCTGCGTCCACAGGATCCGCTGCGCGGGGATCCGTGTCGGCGGGCTCGGTGTCCGCCTGCCTCGGTTGTCCACGCTGTGCGGGCGGGAACGAGGTGAGCAGTGCCTGGCGCATCGCCTCAGCCGCAGGGAAGCGATCGTCGGGACTCTTGGCCAGGGACCGCAGGACGGCCGATTCGAGTCCTGGCGGAACCGCGGGGTTGAGCAGGCTCGGTGGGACAGTGCTCGTATGCACGTGCCGGTAGGCGATGGCGATCGGGGTCTCGGCCAGGTGCGGAGGCCGGCCGGTCAGCAACTCGTAGAGCACGCACCCGGCGGAGTAGAGGTCCGATCGTGCGTCCACGGCTCGCCCCTGCGCCTGCTCCGGTGACATGTAGGCCACCGTTCCGAGCACGATCCCCGCCGCGGTCAGCCCCGTCTCACCACCGCCGGTCGCGAATGCGATGCCGAAGTCCATTACCTTGACCTCACCGGACGGGGTGACCATGACGTTGGCGGGCTTGATGTCGCGGTGAACGAGCCCGGCCGCGTGCGCATAGTCCAGGGCCTCCAAGAGCCCCGCCGTCCAGGACAGCGACTGCTCGACCGAGGGCGGAGCGAGCAGGAGTTGCTCGGCGATCGTCCTGCCCTGCACGAGCTCCATGGCGATGTAGGGCCGTTCGACGGGATACGGAAGCACTCCGGTGTCATAGACGGCGGCGATGCACGGGTGGTTGAGTGAGGCGGCGGCACGCGCCTCGCGCAGGAAGCGAGTGCGCGCGGCGGCGTCGGGGACTAGGTGCGCGTGCATCACCTTGACGGCGACGGTACGACGCAGCATCAGATCGGTTGCCGCCCAGACCTCTCCCATGCCGCCATGCCCGATCACCTCGTGTAGGGCATAGCGGTTCCCACCCATCACCCGCGGCCTCCGTGTGGGCCGATCGTCTCCATGACGCCGTATCCAACCTTCCTGTGCTGACTCGGAGTATTCGTGCCCGGTCATCTGAGTGCGCCGGGCTGCTCAGGGATATCGCGGTTCACGGCGTCGTGGCGGACGGATAGGGCCTTGCGGCCGGGTGCGGGCCGCACGACGCCGCCGGCGTCGACGTGCCTTGCACTGCTCACTGTGCACGTCTGCACGGACGTCGCGAGGCTTGGCCATTACCGCTCCCTCGACATGATGATGAAATCATCAATGCCGACTGCCGCCTCAGTCAAGCCTACCTGATGAAATCCTCACTCAAGGAGGAAGTCATCAGTTCTGCGATGCCGTAAGGTCAATGGCATGCAGGACACGACGCCGCGGCCCGCCTCCCGCTTCGAGCGCCGCCGAGCACGCACGCGTCAGGCGCTGATCTCCGCCGCGCGCCAGATCTTGGCCGAGACCGGCGAGAGCACCGCGAGCATCCAGGAGATCGCCGAGCGCGCGGACGTCGGATTCGGCAGCTTCTACAACCACTTCGAGACGAAGACCGCGCTGTTCGACGCGGCGGTCGCCGATGCGCTCGAAGAATTCGGGCAGCTGTTCGACGGGTTGACCGAGGGCATCGAGGATCCGGCGGAGAGGGTCGCCGCGAGCGTCCGGCTCACCCTTCGCCTCGCCGCCTTCCACCCCGAGATCACCCAGATCATGCGGCTGCGCGGCCTGGTGCACCTGCACGACGACATCGGGCTGAGCCCGCGAGCCCTGCGCGATCTGACGGCAGGCCGCGAATCCGGACGGTTCAGGATCGAGGATCCTGCCATCGCGCTCAGCGCCATCGGCGGCGCGCTGCTGGGCCTGCTCCAGCTCAACACCGTCACCGAGCTCGACGACCACACCGGTGAGCAGATGGCCGAACTCGTCCTGCACATGCTCGGCATCCCCGTCGACGAGGCCCGTGAGCTGGCCGCACGGCCGCTGCCCGAGCCTTCGTGACATACGCCGTACGCGGAACTCCGCGCTATTCGACGGTGAGTGGCCTGCTGTCCGGCTCGGCCTCCTGCTGGCTCCGCGCCAAGGTGCGCACCGCCTCGATCGTCGCGGCCCGGCGCCGTGCGAGGGCGGCGCTCTCGTCGTTCTCGTCAAGGATCAGGCGGCGCAGCTGCGGGACGGCGAAGTTCCAGGCGACGAGGCCGATCAGGGTGAACATCCAGTCCTGCGCCCGGCCGGTGCGTTCCGGCTCCTCGCGCCCCGCGCCCACTCCGGACTCGACCAGGCCGCGCACGGTCTCACGGTAGGCCTCGCTCCGCTCCTCCTCGCCCGCCACCGGCCCGTCGCCTGCCTCCATCGCCTCCCACAGCAGCAGCCTGAGCAACTCGGGGTGCTCCTGGTACCAGTCGAAGAGTTGCCCGATGGTCTCGCCGACCGCGCGGGGATCGAGCGTGTCGGAGTGGCACACCTCGTCGACCTTGGCCTTGACCACAGCGCCGAACAACTTCTCCTTGCTTCCGAAGTAGAGGTAGATCGCCTGCTTGTTCGCCTGCGCGGCGACGGCGATCCGCTCGATCCTGGCTCCCGCCAGCCCGTGTGCGGCGAACTCGGCGCTCGCCGCGGCGAAGATGCGCCTGCGGGTGTCCTGCGCGTCATAGGGCATATCGGAATTAAACCATCCGGTTGACTCGCGGGCCAGATGGGGCCAAGATATAAACCAACCGTCTGTTTTATTCGAAAGGACTTCGATGGCCACCCTCGCCGGCGCCCTCGCTCCCCTGCCGGCCCGGTGGCCGCTGCCCGATGGCCTGAGGGGATGCACAGTCGTCATCGTCGGCGGCAGCTCGGGCATCGGCCTCGCCGCCGGTGCCCTGCTCCACGACGTCGGCGCCGAGATCGTGCTGGTGGGCCGCGACCTGGGCAGGTTGGACGCCGCGGTGAAGCGGATAGCCGGCGACGGGCCCGAGGTGGTCGCAGTCTCGGCGGACAGCGGTGACGAGCAGGCGCTCACCCACATCTTCAAAGAATTCGGCGCCATCGACCACATACTGGTGACGGCAGGCGGACTCGAGGGCACCGGACCTGTCGGCACGCTCACACCCGAGGCAGTCCGATCGACGCTCGACGCGCGGGTCTGGGGCGCCCTGGCCGCCGCCCGCGTCGCCGCTCCGAGGTTGCCCGCAGGCGGCTCGATCACCTTGACCTCCGGTATCTACGCGACAAGGCCGGTGCCGGGGATGGCAGCGCCGCTCGCGGCCCTCGGCGCCGTCGAAGCCCTCACCGGAGCGCTCGCGGTCGAATTCGCGCCGTTCCGGGTCCGCGTGAACACCGTCCGCTACGGCAGTGTCGACACCCCGCTCATGCGTGGCGCGGCTGGGATCAGCACTGACAAGGCCGCGGCCGAGGCCGGAGCAGCCATGCTCCTCGGCCGGTTCGCCACGCCCGCTGAAGCCGCCGCCACCGCTGTGTTCCTCATGGCCAACACCTACGTCAACGGACAGATCATCACCGTCGACGGCGGCCAAAGCCTGGTCTGAACACAGACGAGAGGTCGCCGTTCAGACGCAGAGCGCATTCATGACGAGGTCGGCGAACGCGTCGGCGTACTCCTCCACGCGCTCGGATGACAGCGGCGCGCTGACGAAGAGGCGCTCGGTGAGGGCCCGGCTCGCGAACATGGCTGCGCTACCGGACGTGATGATGTAGAACAGGATCTCGGGCGACACAGCCCTGATCTCCTCCCTCTCCACCAGCACATCGCGCAGCGGCAGGTAGTGCGCGATGCTCGGAGCGATGAAGGTGTCGCAGATGTAGGCGAGCCGGTCACTGGACTGTGCGCCCTCGATGTTCATCAGCCGCTGGAGCTCGGGGTGTTGAGCCGAGAAGCGGGCGAATGTCCGTACGAAGGAGCGCAGGCGAGCCAAGGGCTCAGCCGATTCCTCGTCGGCGCGCATGAGCTCCGTCACCAGGTTCCCGAAGCCCCAGTCCACGGCTGCGCGCCAGAGGGCCTCCTTGGAGCCGAAGCGCTGGTGGAGAAGGTTGTGGCTCACGCCGAGTTCGCGGCTGAGCGTTCGCACCGACACGCCGTTGAAGCCGTGTGTGGCGAAGGCGCGCAACGCCGCCCGGAGCACTTCCTCCTCGGTCGCGGGGGTCTCCTCCTTGGGCGGGCGTCCCCGCGGGCGCGCAGTCGTGACCATGCACTCATTGTTCCTCGACCAATATCCCGAGCATCATGCCCTCGTCCTCGTGCGGGGCGATGTGGCAGTGCCGCTCCGCCTGGCTGACGTTGGCCGTTCATGGATGTGAATACGGGTCATATTTCTGAATTTTTACCCACCGACATCTTGTCTAAGGCTCACGAGCGCGGCACGGTGGTCGCAACCCACCCTCGCCCACACTCACACAACCTCATCAGGGGACGAATATGACCCGACGAGAACCGCGACGCGACCGACGGCGCGGCTCACGCGCCCTGATCCTCGGCGCCGCCTTCACGCTCCTGGCCGCCGGTGCCGCCGGGCTCGCGCTCACCGGCACCGCGAACGCCGCGCCCGGCGGCCTGACCGTGTCCATCGCGGTCACCAAGACGTGGACCGGGGGATATCAGGACACGGCGACGATCGCCAACCCGACCGGCGCCGCGATCTCCGGCTGGACCGTGCAGTTCGACCTCGGCTCCGGCGTGACCGTCACCGGCTACTGGCGCGCCTCTGAATCAGTGTCAGGAAACCAATACACGTTCACGGCGCTGAGCTACGACGCGTCGATCCCGGCCGGCGGCTCGACCACCTTCGGCTTCCAGGGCACCGACCCGAACGGCTACAGCGCGCCGTCGAACGTGACGATCAACGGCGCGGGCGGCAACACCGGCTCACCGTCGCCCACCGGCACCACCGCGTCGCCGACACCCACCGCCACCGGCACCCCGACCGGTCCGAGCGGCGGCCCCTTCACCCAGCCGGACATCGACACCGCCGTGGCCGCACCGCTGATCGCCTTCGCCGCACCCACCTCCTCCGTGCCGCGACCCGGCACCAACCCCACGGACATCTACGAGTCGAAGGTGCTGTACTACCTCGCGCTGGTCGACCTGGAAGACCCGGGCGCCAAGGCGAGCGGCGGCACGAGCGTGGACAGCGCCCTGCTCAAACAGATCGGCAACCTGACCGGCGGCGGAAACGAGCCGGACGCCGACGGCGGCCTCGAAGGCTGGTCAGCCGCACCCGTCGCCCAGGCGCTGCTGCTCATCAAGGACGGCCCCGCCTGGGCCGAGCTCAGCTCCACCCAGCAGAACAAGGTCAACCTGCTGGAAGCCGCCATGGGCTACGGCGGAAACTACGCCTACAACGACGCGGACAACTTCAGCTCGGGCATCTGCGGCTTCGGCAACTTCTCGAAGACCAACAACCCGAACTACGAGGACGGATACGTCGACGTCGAACTCGCCGCCGTCCAGTACTTCGGCGCCACGACCTGGGACAGCATGCTGGCAAGCTTCGACGACGCCACCGAAGCCTCCACCCTGGACGCCGCGGGCCTGACCAACGCAGGAGGCTGCTTCACCACGGTCGGCAGCGCGGCGAACACGGCCATCCAGCACGCCTGGCTCTGGAAGGGCATCGCGGCCACCAACCCGATGGGCATCTGGAGCCAACTGGCCTCCGACACCTTCGACCTGACCGTCACCAGCAGCGTCACCGGCACCTCGAACGGCACGAGCGTCACCGCGCACATCGCCGATGGCAGCACCAGCCCCGAGCAGGGCAAGACCGGCATGGGCAAGGAGTTCGACGCCTCCGACTCCGGCGGCCTGCGCAGCTCGGCGCTCTACGTGTACGAAGGCTGGATGAACGTCACCGGCAGCCGGGTGGCGATGACCGCGACTGGCGCGTTCTCGTGCTCGTCGGCCACCTCCGCGCCGCAATACAAGGTCGGCACCGCCGACCTGATCTACAAGCTCGACCACGGCTACATCAGCTACGCGGCCAGCCAGACCGGCGTCCTCGTGGACGACACGGGCGACCCGTCCAGTGACGGACCGGTGGCCAAGGGCTGGAACTTCGACGACGACGCGTACAACGTCAACATCCCCGGCCAGGCCTGCTGAGCTCGGCCCCCGCCCGACGCGGCCGCGTCGGGCGGGGGCCCGCCAGACTCGCCCTTGCCCGCAGGCAGCTGCGCAAGGAGCCTGATAGTAGAGGACATCTCATAGAGATAGTCTCACAAGTTAAAGCCTCCACATCTCATGCTTCCCTCATCATCTTGCGCGAGTCTGGGGCCGTGCCTTCGGACAGCGCCACCTTCACCCACATCGCACGGTCCGGCTCGGCCCTCGCCCTCGGCCGCGCTGAGCATGTCGGAGAGCTGGAAGGCATTCCTCTTCGGCTCCTTCGTCCCGCCGACACGATCACCATCGACGAGATCCCCGGCTACCTGTGGCCGCAGGCGATCTCGGTGCGCCTGTTCGGCTTCCACTCCTGGCAGATCGAGGCATGGGTCCCCGCCCACTGCTCCACGGTGCCGGCCGCCGCGTACGACGGCGGATCCGCCTCGACCTCCACGGTCACCCTCTACCTGTGCTCGAACACGTAAATCAGCCATCTAACCAACCAATCTGGAGACCCTCATGCACACCCGCCGCGGCGCCATCCTGACCACTGCCGGACTCGTCGGGCTCGCGGCCGGGCTCGGCACGCCCGCGTACGCCGACGGCGCCCTCTCGATCACCGACCTGCGCACCATCGCCCAGTTCGACGTGTCCGCGTACCAGCAGCCGGAGAACCTCGTGCTCGAACCGGACGGCTCGGTGGACCTGACTTTCAATCGCGCCCTCGAGGTGGTCCGGCTGAGCCCGGACGGAACGTTGACGACCCTGGCGACGCTTCCGGAGGACGCCGCGGGATACGCGCTCGTCACCGGCATCGTCCGAATGCCCGAAGGGACGCTCTACGTGAACTACGCCGCGGGCAGCCAGTCCGGCATCTGGCGCGTCCCGCCGAACGGCGGAACCCCGCGGCAGGTGGTGGCCGTTCCCGGCGCGGGGGGACTCAACGGCCTGGCCTACGACGCCGGGCAGAACGCGCTCTACGCCACGGACTCCAGCCTCGGCGTGGTCTGGAAGATCTCCCTCGCCAAAGGCACCGCGGAGATCTGGGCGCAAGGCACACAACTGCAGCCGACCTCCGCGGGCGGCAAGGGCGCCAACGGCCTGAAGGTGCGGGACGGCGCGGTGTGGGTGAGCAACACCAGCCTCGGCACGCTGCTGCGCATCCCCATCCAGCGCGACGGCACGGCCGGGACCCTAAGCGTGGCGGCTCAGGGCCTGACCGGTATCGACGACTTCGCGTTCGCGCCCGACGGCGAGGTGGTCGCCGCGTTGGACGGGATCAGCCAGGCGAGCATCGTCAACGTCCAGACCGGCACGCACGCCATCGTGCTCACCGCCACGGACGGTCTGTCCAACCCGACCTCCGTGGCCATCCGCGGGAACACGGTGTACATCGCCAGCGGCGCCTACCTCACCCGAACCAATCCGAACCTGCTCGTCGGAACCCTCACCTGATAGGCGGCTTGCCGACGCGTCAGCGCGGAACGACCTGCCGTCTACTGCACGCGGCGTGTACGGGCTCTTCACTCCGTCTGTGCTTGTGGTCTGGCCTTATGCGGCCACAAGGTACGCGGGTCAGGTGCGCTCGCCCGAATCCAGGTACGCGCCGAGGAGTTCCAAGTCTCCACGGTGTGCATCGACCAACTCGCCGAGGTGCTTCCCGGCCGCGGCGCGATCGAGGCTCACGCCACGGAGCCTTCGGCCTTCGCATCCCACGGAGCCTTCGCATCGTCCCCATCCGGCGCCACCGGCATCGGTATCGCGGGAGGCGGTGGAGGGAGCGGGCATCGGCGCGGTGGTGTCAGTCGGTTGGGTGGCGGCGGTCACGGGCGTCGCGGCGCAGGGTCGCGGTGTGGTCGGTGATCGTGTCGATGCGTGCGGCGAAGGCGTGGTGGCCGGGGTGCAGGTGGGTGCGGGCGTCGGTCAGGGGTGCGAGTAGGTCGGCGGCGTCGGGGCCGGCGAGCGCGGTGTGCAGCGCGGTGTGCACGGCGTCGGGTAGGTCGGTCAGCGCGCCGAGTTGCCCGGCGAGTTGGCGCAGGTCCGCCGCGTGGTCTCGGGCCCAGCCCGCCGCCGCCTTCTGCCCGGCGCGCCGGTCGCGTTCGGCGGTCACCCGCTCATCGCCGGTGCGCGTGTCGGCCTGCGTGCTCGGGCGCAGGCGCAGGGCGCGGCGTTCGGCGGCCTGTCGGCTGGCCAGCCCCAGCGCCGGGGCCAGTTGCGCCCAGCTCGCGCCGTGGGCGCGGGCGGCGTCGATCAGTTCCGGTTCCCAGGCGGCCAGGTTCTCGCGGACGGCGCGCAACTGGGCGAGGGCGGCCAGGAATTCGGCCGACCCGAGGGCCGGGGTTGCGCCGGCGGGGGCGCGGGCCGCGTCGATCGCGGCGCCGATGCGCTCGATGTCTGCGGCCGCGACCGTGCCTGCGGGGTGCTTCGGTGTGTGCTCAGCCGCGTCCATATGTCACCCTTTCGCTGACATGCCAGCTTGTCATCGTTCCGATGACATGTTACAACGGGAGGCGTAAGCGCGTCGACACCGTCGATGACTTGGAGGTGTTTGTCATGTTGATGCGCACCGACCCGTTCCGTGACCTCGACCGGATCGCCTCGCAGCTGCTCGGCAGCGCCGCGGGCACCTGGTCGCACCCGAGCCCGATGCCGATGGACGCCTACCGCGACGGCGATCAGTTCGTGGCCCGCTTCGACCTGCCGGGAGTCTCCCCGGAGGCGATCGACCTGGACATCGAGCGCAACGTGCTCACGGTCAAGGCCGAGCGGCGCCCGGTGGAGACCGGCGAGCACATCGAGATGCAGGTGAGCGAGCGGCCGCTGGGGGTCTTCTCCCGCCAGCTGTTCCTCGGCGAGACCCTGGATGCCGAGCAGATCAGCGCGGACTACAGCGACGGCGTGCTGACTCTGCGCATCCCGATCGCACCGAACGCCAAGCCCCGGAAGATCGCGATCACCGCACGGGACGAGCAGCGGGAACTGACCGGCTGACCAGCTGACCAGCTGCCTAGCCGCTATGCGCGGCCGCGTGTGCCGGCGTGGGGCGGTTGGCCCCCGCCGGCACACGCGGCGCGAGCCCCCTCCGGGGCGGACACGGGGCCGGATCGGGAGAACAGGAGTCGATGATGGCTGTGACATGGGAGGCGTTCTGCACCCAGGTCCAAGAACGCGGCCAGTACGCCTCGCGAGCCGAGGCCGAGCGCGCCGCCCGGGTCGTGCTCGCCCTGCTCGGAGCTCATCTGGTCGGCCAGGTGCGCGCCGAGCTGGCCGCACGCCTGCCCGAGCAGTTCGCGCTGATCCTGCTCAACCCGCTCCCGGCGCACGAACCGCTCGACGCCGACCGGTTCGTGCGCGCCGTAGCCGCCTGGATCGAAGGAGCCACCGAGAAAACCGCGACCTGGGATGCCGGCGCGGTACTGAGCGTGGTCGCCGAGGCCGCCGGCGAGGACTTGCTGGGACGGGTCCTGCTCCAACTCCCGCCCGGCTACGACCTGCTCTTCGGCCACCCACAGTCGCCAGAGCGTCGCAGCGCTCGAAGTCGCGGCGACGCGGGCGGATCGTGACCCGGCAGATCTGGGCGGCCCCGGCCATCGGGGTTTGCATCCTGCGCGCCGCGCAGGCTTCCGGGTCCGGCGGGATGGCACGGACGCCTCCGGGCGACGGATTGGCAAGGAGATCGTGCTCCGGGCCACACCGGTCCAGACGGTCCACAGCGTCCGTGGGCACTGGGGCATCGAAAACAAGCGCCACGGAGTCTCTCCCCTCTGTGGCTCGCCCGCCGGCTGGTTGCACGCACGCGGCACGCGGCCGCTTCGACTTCCATCTGTGTCGAGTGGCCACGCGGCCCTGACGGGTTCGCACGCGAGCGTCGTCATCGCGACCGGTAAAGGACCGCGGTCACAGATTCAGCCGGTATAAGAGGGTGCACACGATGACATCCGTTCGCGTGCCCAGGATGCCGGCCAACAGGATGCCACGCTGATTCTGAAGAATGCGGTAGCGCTGATGCTGCGGCTCGACCTGGGGAATGAGCACCGCGACCTGCCTGCCGTCCTGGTTGGCCCGCTCAACGTAGTCCACGACCGGTCCGACCAGAGAATGCTGATGACTCTCGACAATCTCAAGTCGCACGCCCGGATTCCACCGATCCCACGCGGAGCGCATGGCGACCGCGTCGGCCTGCTGCGCGAAAACCGCCAAAACGACGACCTCGTCGCCGAGCGACTTCGCGGCGGCGATCGCTCGCTCAGCGACCTTGTCGACCTCGCCGAGCGGAACGATGACCAGACTGCCGGCCGCGCCCGGCACGGCCGGGATCCGACCGCGCGAGATCTCCGCGCCGACGGCCGCGTAATAGCGCTTGATCCGGGTGAACAGCACCATCAGCAGCGGTACGGTGATCACGACGATCCACGCCCCGGCCACGAACTTGGTGGCCAGCAGCACGACCGTCGCGATGCCGGTGAGCACCGCCCCGGTGGCGTTCACCACGGTTCGCGGTACCCAGCCGCCGGGCCGCTGCCTCGTCCAGTGCTTGACCAGTCCGATCTGACTGATCGTGAAGCCGATGAACACCCCGATCGAGTACAACGGGATCAGCCGCTGGGTGTCGCCGTTCACCGCGACCAGCAGCGCCAGGGCCAGCGCGGCCAGCACCACGACGCCGAAGCGGTACACGGGGCGTTCCGCGCGCAGGGCGAACAGGTGCGGCAGCCGGTCGTCCTTGGCCAGCAGGCTCATCAGGACCGGCAGACCACCGAAGCTGGTGTTCGCCGCAAGGCCCAGCACCAGGGCCACGACGATGCTGCAGGCGTAATACACCCAACCGGTGCCGAAGGCGCCGGCGGTCATCTGGGCCAACAGCGTCACGCCGCCGCGCGGGGCGAAGTGGTATCGGCGGATCAGCACGGACAGGCCCACCAGCATCACGCCGAGCAGAACACCGAGCATCAACTCGGTTCGCTGCGCCCGCCTGACGCGCGGTGTGCGGAACATCGGCACGGCGTTGGCGATCGCCTCCACTCCCGTCAACGCCGAGCACCCCGACGAGAACGCCTTGAGAACCAACAGCACGCCAAAGCTCTGGGTAGCTTGGAGCGGCTCGGAGGTGCCGACCGACGCGGCAGGATGCGAGCGCGCCAGGCCGACCACGATGACCGCGAGCACGCTCACGACGAACAACACCATCGGAACCATCAGCACGCGCGCGCTGTCCGCGACACCGCGCAGGTTCACCGCGGTCAGCACGACCAGACCGCCCACGCACAGCACCAGCAGATGCGGGGCCAACGCCGGAACGGCCGAGGCGAGGCTCGCGGCCCCGGCGGAGAGGCTGACCGCAACAGTCAGCGTGTAGTCGACGACCAGGCTGGCCGCCGCCAACAGGCTGACCGGCTCGCCGAGATTCCGCTTCGCCACCGCGTAGGAGCCCCCGCCGTCCGGATACGCGGCGATCACCTGACAATACGAGACGGTCAGCACGCCGAGCAGTGCCGCGATCGCGAGCGTAATCGGCAGCGCCGCCCTGATCGCTCCCGTTCCCGCGACCGCCAGGACGACCACGATCGCCTCAGGACCGTAAGCCACCGAACTCAACGCGTCCAGCGACAGAGCGGCCAAGCCCTCGAAGCTGGTCAGATGAGACTTGCCGCCCTCCCCGTGACGCCGCAGAACTCTGGGGTGCATCTTCCTCGGCGCCAGCCCGAACGTCACAGCGACCTTTCCTGGCGTTCCCGACCGCCATGACCGAGGGTGGGCGCGGCAGCGTCACATCCGATACGAGTGCGGAATATGCGGAGTATATCGGGATATGTCCGCGATCCTCGCTGAAATCGACCGCGGGTCAGCGCCGCTCGCGGCTACCAGCTCTGCCGCCGGGTAGCCCTCCGCGACCGCTGTGCTGACGGCCAGGCCGGTCCCATCGGCGCGGGTTCGTGACGCGGTGATGCCAGGACTCTTCGACGTTGGCGCGCGTCGAGGCCTGGATGCTGAGGATCACGCTTTCCCTGCTGGTCGTGCGGTGGAACCGGCTGCGAAACGGTTCCGGCGCCGTGGCTCATCGAGCGCTGACCGCCCCCACCTCCCTGAGGTACTCGTGCACCAGGTGGACGGACATCGAGCCCTCCCCGACGGCCGAGGCGACGCGCTTGATCGAGCCGCTGCGCACATCGCCGACAGCGAAGACTCCGGGCAGGCTCGTCTCGAGCACCAGGGGTGCGCGGCCGAGGTGGCGCCAGCGCTCGGCCTCGGCGGTCGGCGCGGCGTCCCGGCCGGTGAGCACGGCGCCGCGTTCGTCCAAGGCGACGGTGCCGGTCAGCCACGCGGTGCCGGGCCGGGCTCCGATGAACACGAAGAGCGCACCGATCGACAGCATCCGTTTCTCCCCGGTGTGCAGGTCCTCGGCCACCGCCGATTCGACCGCCTTGTCGCCCGTCACCTCGCACACCTCGCTGTGCAGGAGCACCTCGATGCGGGGGTCGGCCTCGATCCGGTCCACGAGGTAGCGCGACATGTCCGCCGACAGGTCGTCGCCGCGCACGACCAGGTAGACGCGGGGCGATTGCGCGGCCAGGAAGATGCTCGCCTGGCCTGCGGAATTCCCGCCGCCGACCACGGCAACCGGCTCGGCCCGGCACTGGTGTGCCTCCCACGCGGTCGCGGCGTAGTGGACGCCGACACCCTCCAGTTCGCGGCAGCCTGGCACGTCGAGCCGGTGGTACAGCGCGCCCGTCGCCACCACGACCGTGTGCGCGGTGATCTCGCCGCCGTCGTCGAGGCGGACCGCGTAGTGGCCGTCCTCCCGGTGGTGCAGCGCGACGGCGGTCGCGGGGACGGTGATCTGCGCGCCGAATTTCGAGGCCTGGACCACCGCACGCTCGGCCAGTTGCGCCCCGGAGATGCCGGCCGGGAAGCCCAGGTAGTTCTCAATCAGGGACGAGGTGCCCGCCTGGCCGCCGGTCGCGACCGCGTCGAGCACCGTGGTGGCCAAGCCCTCGGAGGAGCCGTACACGGCGGCCGCCAGACCCGCCGGACCGGCGCCGACGACCAGCAGGTCGCAGACCTCGTCACGCGGCGCCGGCGCCCGCATCCCGACCAGCGCGGCGAACCTCGCGTTGGTCGGGTTGCGCAGCACCCTGTCACCGCCCAGAAGCACGACCGGGGTCTGCGCGGAGGCGATGCCCAGACTGCGCAGCAACGCCTCGGCCCGGCTGTCCTGCTCCAGGTCGATCCAGCGATGCGGCAGCCGGTTGCGCGCGGCGAAGGCCAGCAGGCGGCGGGTGTCCGGAGAGTAGCGCGAGCCGATGATCCGCAGCCCGGTGCCCTGCCCGAGCAGCAGCGACCGGCGGTTGAGATAGGCGCGCAGGATCAGGTCCCCGAGCCCGGGCTCGCGGGCCAGCACTCCGGTCAGCTCGGCGACGGGGATCGCCAGGACCTCTCCCGGCTCGCGCACGACGGCGGTCAGAAACGCGACCTGCCCCTCGAGCAGCCCGAGCTCGCCGAGGAACCGGCCCGGCCCGTGCACCCGCACGACGCGCTCGTCCGCTCCATAGCTCTCGACGATCGCGACCAGTCCGCTGAGCACGACGAAGAAGGTGTCGGTCGGCTCTCCCTCGCGGAAGAGCACGTCCCCGGCCTGGACCGGGCGGCGTTCGCCGTGTTCGGCGAGGACGGCGAGTTGAGCGGCGGTCAGCTTCGGGAAGGCGCCGTCAGCGTCCGGTGTCTCCGTCAGAACGCTCACACGTACGCCTCGTCGATGTAGCACCAGCGCCAGTCCTCGCCCGGCTCCAGGGAGCTGACGATCGGATGCGTGGCGGCCGCGGCGTGGCCCCGCGCGTGCTTCATCGGGGAGGAGTCGCAGCACCCGACATGCCCGCAGGTCAGGCACAGCCGCAGGTGCACCCACGGCGTCCCGAGGCGCAGGCACTCCTCGCAGCCCTGCCGGGTGCGCGGCACGACCGGCCGGACCAGGGCGAGGTGCGGATCCGGGTAGGCGGTCATGGTGCGCCTCCTGAGCCCGGTGAGCCGGCCGTCGCCGAGGTTCTGTCCCCGAGAGCTCGGTCCACCCACTGGCGCAGCGCCGGGGCGTGGGCCGCTCCGGCCTGCCGCGCGATCACCTCGCCCCGGTCGAGCACCATGAGGGTGGGCACGGCCTGGATCTCGAAGCGGCGCGAGAGCGTGGGCGAGGCGTCCACGTCGACCTTGACCAGCTTGATCCGCCCGGCCAGGTCGGTGGCCACCTTCTCGAGCGCGGGGCTGACCATCCGACAGGGCCCGCACCACGTCGCCCAGAGGTCCACGAGCACCGGGATGGTCGCCCGCTCCGCGACCTCGGCGAAGCTGGCATCGTCCGCGTCGGCGATCCACGGCAGTGGCTGGTGGCAATTGCCGCACTTGGGGACACCCTGAGCCGCGACCGGAACCCTGTTGTTCTTCCGGCAGTTCGGGCAGCGGATCGTGCGTGCAGCCGCGCTCATGGTGCCCTCCTTCTCGAGTGTTCTGTCAGGGCCCGTTGTCGTCTGTGACCCCGGTCGGTTCGACCGGCTCCTGGAACGAGACGGTCAGCTCCCCGCCTACGGCGTCCACCAGCACGGTCACCCCCTCGTGGACACCGCCGGCGAGCAGCGCGCGGCCGATCTTGGTCTCCACCTCGTGGGAGATGAAGCGGCGCAGCGGTCGGGCGCCGTAGACCGGGTCGAAGCCCTGCTCGGCGATCAGGCGGCGCCCCTGTTCGGTCAGTCGCAGGGTGATGTTCTGCTCGGCGAGACGACGGCGCAGTTCGTTGAAGAGCAGGTCCACGATCCGCTCGATCTCGGGCAGGCCGAGCGCGTGGAAAATCACCACGTCGTCGACCCGGTTGAGGAATTCGGGCCGGAAGTGGCCGCGCAGCTCGCCCATGATCAGGTCCCTGACGTCGGGCTTGATCTCGCCGCCCGCGCCGCCGTCCTGCAGCAGGTACTGAGAGCCCAGGTTCGAGGTCATGATGATCACGGTGTTGCGGAAGTCGACGGTGCGTCCCTGGGCGTCGGTGATCCGGCCGTCGTCGAGTACCTGGAGCAGGGTGTTGAAGACGTCCGCGTGCGCCTTCTCCACCTCGTCGAACAACACCACCGAGTAGGGCTTGCGGCGCACGGCCTCGGTCAGCTGGCCGCCCTCCTCGTAGCCGACGTACCCGGGGGGCGCGCCGAGCAGCCGGCTGACCGTGTGCCGCTCCTGGTACTCGCTCATGTCGAGCCGGACCATGTTGTCCTCGCTGTCGAACAGCGCCGCGGCCAGCGTCTTGGCCAACTCGGTCTTGCCGACCCCGGTGGGTCCCAGGAAGATGAACGAGCCGATCGGCCGGCGCGGATCCCGGATGCCGGAGCGGGCCCGGATCACGGCGTCGGCGACCAGCTGCGTGGCCTCGTCCTGGCCGACCACCCGCTCCCGCAGGATCTTGTCGAGCCGCAGCAGCTTCTCCCGCTCGCCCTCCTGCAGCCGGGAGACCGGAATCCCGGTCCACGCGGCCACGATCTCGGCGATCTCGTCCTCGGTGACCACCTCGCGCAGCAGCCGGATCTGCCCCTGCTTCGCGGCGAGCTGCTGCTCCTCGGCCGCCTGTCGCCGCTCCAGCTCGGTGATCTTGCCGTACCGCAGCTCGGCGACGCGGTTCAGGTCGTAGGCCCGCTCGGCCCGCTCGGCCTCCTGCCTGGCCTGCTCAAGCTCCTCGCGCAGCTCCTGGACCCGGCGGATGGCCTGCCGCTCGGCGTCCCACTGCGCGCGCTTGGCGTCCGCCCCGGCGCGCAGGTCGGCCAACTCCCGGCGCAGCTCCTCCAGCCGGGCCCTGCTGGCCTTGTCCTTCTCCTTGGCCAGCGCCGCCTCCTCGATCTCCAGCCGGGTGACCCGGCGGGTGAGCTCGTCGAGCTCGGCGGGCATCGAGTCGATCTCGGTGCGCAGCCGGGCGCACGCCTCATCGACCAGGTCGATGGCCTTGTCGGGCAGGAACCGGTCGGTGATGTACCGGTGGCTCAGGGTCGCCGCGGCCACCAGCGCGCCGTCCTGGATCTTCACGCCGTGGAAGACCTCCAGCCGCTCGCGCAGGCCGCGCAGGATCGAGACGGTGTCCTCGACGCTCGGCTCGTCCACCAGGACGGTCTGGAACCGGCGCTCCAGGGCCGCGTCGGACTCTATGTGCTTGCGGTACTCGGCCAGGGTGGTGGCGCCGATCATGTGCAGCTCGCCGCGGGCGAGCATCGGCTTGAGCATGTTGCCGGCGTCCATCGCGCCCTCGGCCGCGCCCGCGCCGACCACCGTGTGCAGCTCGTCGATGAACAGCAGGATCCGGCCCTCGGCGGCCTTGACCTCGGACAGGACCGCCTTGAGCCGCTCCTCGAACTCGCCGCGGTACTTCGCCCCGGCGACCAGGGACCCCATGTCGAGGGAGAAGACGGTCTTGTCGCGCAGTCCTTCGGGGACGTCGCCGCGCAGGATGCGCTGGGCCAGCCCCTCGACGATGGCGGTCTTGCCGACGCCCGGATCGCCGATCAGGACCGGGTTGTTCTTGGTCTTGCGGCTCAGGATCTGGATCACCCGGCGGATCTCGGCGTCCCGGCCGATCACCGGGTCGAGCTTGTCCGCGCGCGCTTCGGCGACCAGGTCGCGCCCGTACTTCTCCAGCGCCTCGTAGGCCCCCTCGGGGGTGGCCGAGGTGACGCGCTGGTTGCCGCGGATCCGGGTCAGGGCGGTCAGGAAGGCCTCGCGGGTGACGCCGTGTTCCTTCAGCCGCCGCCCGGCGGAGGTCGCCGTGCCCTCCTCGATCAGGGGCAGGACCAGGTGCTCGACCGAGACGTACTCGTCCTTGAGCCGCTTCGCTTCGCGTTCGGCCGCGTCCAGGAGCCGGGCGAGGCGCTGAGTGATCATGACCTGCCCCGGGGCTGCGCCCGGTCCGGTGGTGCGCGGCCGCTTGGCCAGGTCGGCGCTCAAGCCGGCGTGCAACCCCTCGATGTCGGCGCCGGCCTGGGCGAGCAGCCTGGGGACGAGCCCCTCGGGCTGATCGAGCAAGGCGATGAGGAGGTGTTCGCCGTCGACCTCGGTGTGGCCGAGCCGCACAGCGATGGTCTGCGCCTCTTGCAGCGCCTCCTGGGACTTTTGCGTCAGGCGGTTCATGTCCACGGTGTCTGCTCCTTGCCAGTGTGCCCCCTGCGACGCAGTGCGGCTTCCAGCTGCTCGATCCGGTCGAGCAGGTCGAGTACGAGGCCGATGGCGGCATAGTTGAGCCCCAGCCCGGTGCGCAGCCGCTGGGCCCGGGCGATCGCCGCGGGGGCGCTGGAGTCGAACCAGAGCCGCCCGGACTCATCCCGGTCCGCCTCGACCAGGCTCAGCGCGACGAACTGGCGGACCACCTGGGGGTGCAGGCCGCAGCGGTACGAGACCTCGTCCAGGCTCAGCCGACCGCTGCCGGCGCGGCGCACGGTGACGAGCGAGTAGCGCGCCGAGGCGCGGTGGTCGTCGGACCATCCGCCGCCGGGCTGCTGAGGGGAGGTCATGTCTGACTCCTCGGGTCGAAGGCCGAGACGGCGGACAATTGCTCGAACAGTTCACGCTCCCGGTCGGTGAGGGTGGGCGGCACCATGATCTGGACCTCGGCGTACAGGTCTCCGGGCGAGCCCTTCGGATTGGGCATGCCCTCGCCGCGCAACCGCAGCTTCCGGCTGCTGGAGGAGCCCGGGGGGACCACGACCTTGGCCGTGCCGCCGGGCGTGGCGACCGGCACGGTCGCGCCGAGAGCCGCCTCCCACGGCGTGACCGGAAGGGCGACGGTGATGTCGCGGCGGGACAGCCGATAGCGCGGGTGCGGCGCGATCCGCACGGCGAGAAACAGGTCGCCCGACGGCCCGTCGCCGAACCCGCGGCCGCCCTGCCCCGCCAGGCGGATCCGCTGGCCGTCCACGACCCCGGCGGGAATGTTCACCTCGTATTCGCGCTCTTCGCCCTCGCCGCCGATGGTGAGCTTCCGCCGCCCGCCGCGGTACGCCTCCTCCACGGTCAGCACCAGTTCGGCCACCTGGTCCGCGCCGGCG
>NZ_DASZKT010000205.1:0-2655 GCF_035552695.1 Actinospica sp. | reverse complement strand
GGCATCGGCGCGATCCAGGCGATCCGCGACGGCGGCGGGCTGCGGCGGGCGAA
Source organism: Actinospica sp. (assembly GCF_035552695.1). Classification (NCBI taxonomy): domain Bacteria; kingdom Bacillati; phylum Actinomycetota; class Actinomycetes; order Catenulisporales; family Actinospicaceae; genus Actinospica; species Actinospica sp. The sequence goes on along the minus strand of NZ_DASZKT010000205.1, from coordinate 2,602 downwards.
GCTGGTCGTGCTGTGCGACGTGCGCACCCCGTTCGAGGCGGCGGCCGAGGTGTTCGGACCGCAGAAGGGCGCCACGCCCGAGCAGGTGACCGAGCTCACGGCGCGTCTGCATCAAGTCGCCGAGTGGCTGCCGCGGGATCCCCGCGGAGTCACGTTCAGCGGCGCCGCAGGCGGGCTCGCCGGCGGCCTCTGGTCGGCATTCACCGCCGAGCTGTTGCCGGGCGCCCCGTTCGTGCTCGACGCGATCGGCTTCGATCCGCTGATGCGCGCGTGCCGGGCGGTCGTGACCGGTGAGGGGCGGCTCGACGCGCAGAGCCTTGTCGGCAAGGCGGTCTCGGAGGTCGCGACGCGCGCGCGCCAGGCCGGTGTGCCCGCTCACGCCGTCGTCGGCCGCGCCGAGCTCGATTCGTTCGGCCGCCGGATCCTCGATCTCCAGTGGGTGCTCGAGGCCGGGACCGTGGCCGAGCTGGAGCAGGCCGGCCGCCGGCTCGCCGACCTGATCTAGCGGTTCAGGGCGCTATCTAGTCATTCGGGACGGGGGCCTGCGGCTCACGGCGCTTGGCCGGTGAGGCGTGCTCGGGAAGTGGAGCCAGCCGCTGGGTCTCGGGCACCAGCGCGGCCCGGCAGAAGCCCTCGCCGAACGGAGTCAGGTGGATGCTGCGGCGGACGATCTTCGCCTGGCGGACCGAGTGCACCGACTCGAGCACGGCCGGCTGGGCCTCGAGCACCTGATAGCGCTCCGGGTCGCGCAGCGTCTCGCGAGAGAACCAGACGAGCCCGAGCCGGTTGAGGTTGGTCAGGTACGACGGGACCCGGTCGACGTACCTGAGTCCGGCTCGCGGGCCGATCATGTTCAGGCCCGGTGCGAGCAGGCGTGAGGTGATCAGGCCGAGCGGCCCGCCGGTCCGAACGTCGACGGCCGGCTGCGGACCGCTCAGCAACAGCAGCCTCAGGATCCGCGCCTCGTCCGGGGCAAGCGACTCGACCAGGCGCTCGTAGGCCGGATGCGCATCCTCCACGTAGTTGACGTCGCGTGACTTGTAGAGGAGCTCCTCGCCCTTCAGACGCAGCGACGGAGCGACCACGCCGTTCCGCGTGGCCCCGGAGCGCCGGCCCTGCGCCGACGCGCCGACGGCGTCGACGACCTTCCGGGCGACGTTCGCGCCCGGCACCGCATCGGCCACCTTTCGGGCGGCGTCCGCGGTCGGGGCGGTCGCCGAGCGCAGTTGGGTCTCGAGATCGGTCATGCCGATCAAGTCGCGCGCCGCCGTCCGGACTCCTCGGGTGACGTCCTGCACGAGCTCGCCCGCGGTGTCCGGGTGGATTGCCACCCGTGCGACCCGGCCGGTCGCGCGGACGGTCGTGCCGACCGTCCACTCGGTCGTGTGCCACCAGGCAGTCGCAGCGAGCCGGACGAGGCCCGGGACGGCGCCTCTTCCGGATTCGGCCGGGCCCGTCCCGGTCCTCGGCGGTTCGTGCTCGGACGCCATCAGCCGAAGATCGCCAGGTGGATCAGGCCACCGGCGAAACCCATGATCCCGCCGTGCAGGTAGAGCATCCACTCATCCTCCTTGATCGCCGAGCGCATCATCTCCACGTAGTCGCGCGGCGGCAGCTCCTTGGTCCGCTCGGCGAACAGCCTCCGGATGTTCTCGCTCTGCCGCCGCCCGAACTCGGCGTCGTGAAACGGCGTCATCGTGTGCGCCTGGCCCTCACGCGCGAAGGCCCGCGTGATCGTGTCGTACTCACGCGTGCCGACGGCCACCCGAACGGCGCCGCGCAGCGGGCCCGCGGCCCGGTCGATCGCCGGGCCGAGTGCCTCCTGAAGCATCTGCTCGGTGCGGTCGCCGCGGGGCCCGTTGAGCAGGAAGTCGCCGATGTTCTCCATCGTCACGACGTCCTCGGCGATGATCCGCGCGTAGACCTCGGCCGCCTCGCTCTGGCGGCGCAGGAACAGCCCGTGCAGGCGCAGCGGGCCGATCTGGCGCGGCTCGACCGGCTCGAAGATCACCCACATCCCGAGCAGGTTGGTCGTCCAGCCGACGAACACCCCGAGCACCGGCAACAGCCACCAGTTGGTGATGAAGTGGGTGATCACCGCCACCGGGATCCCGAGCAGGAAGCCGAACAGGAAGCCGAAGTTGACCATTAGCCGCAGCTCCCTGGCGCCGAAGTCGCGAAAGATCTTGTTGACCAGCGCCGGGTGCTGCTCGAACTGGTCGATCACCATCAGCTTCGGATCGATCAGCTGGTCGATGTAGACCCCGATCTCATCGAGGATCCTCTTCATGATCTCCGGCAGCTGTTGTTGGACCCGCGCGTAGATCGCCTCCTTGGCCTGCGGCGGCACGTCGTGCCACAGGCGGGGCTGCTCGCGGCGCATGATCTTGTCGACGATGTCGGGCAGCTGCGGCGCGAACATCAACACCATCTGCTCGGTGATCTGGTCCGGCCCGAGCTCCTGGAAGAACTCGGCAGGAGTCCCGAGCTTGGCGATCGCCTTGTCGACCGAGATGCTCCCCATCTTCGCCGCCCGAGCCGGCACGATCCCCTGCCAGCCGATCCCGCCCTGCATGATCCCGGGAATCTCCTGGAGCTTGCG
>NZ_DASZKT010000204.1:0-28868 GCF_035552695.1 Actinospica sp. | reverse complement strand
TGGTCGAGATGGTCGAGAAGGGGAAATCGCGGTCTTACTCTTTGGTCGAACCGGCCAGCATGCCCGAGACGAGGGCACGCTGGGAGAACAGGAAGAGCACCAGGACGGGCAGGATGGCGATGATGATCGCCAGCGCCAGCTCCGGGCTCGTGATGTCGAGGCCCTTGCCCGCGACCGGGTTGAAGGACGGGGTGGAGGTGAGCAGCTGGTTCAGGCCCACCTGGACCGGGAACTCCTGGCTGCTCGGCAGCACCAGGTAGGGCAGGAAGAAGTTGTTCCAGTTGCCGACGAAGCTGAAGAAGGCGACGAGGCCGATCACCGGCCGGGCCAGCGGCAGCGCCACCTGGCGGAAGACCTGCCATTCGTTCGCGCCGTCGATGCGCGCGGCGGCGAGCATGTCGCGCGGCAGGCTGGTGGCGAAGTAGATGTACACGAGGTACACCCCGAACGGGTAGAACGAGAACGGCAGGATGATCGACCAGGCGGTGCCGATCAGGTGGAACAGGTTGAGTTCCAGGAAGATCGGCAGCACGAGGGCGGAGCTCGGCATGATCATCACGATCAGCGTGGCGGTCAGCAGGGTCTTGCGGCCGCGGAACCTCGTGAGCGCGAGCGCGTACCCGGCCGGGACGCTCGTGGCCAGCGTGAGGATGAGCGCACCGCCGGAGTAGACCGCCGAGTTGCGCAGCCACAGCCAGATGGCGCCGCCCTGGAACGAGGTCAGGTGCCGCCAGGCCGCCGCGAGCTGGCTGAAGGAGCCGAACGAGAGCGGGAAGCCGCTGCTGAGCTGTGCGTCGGTCTTGGTCGGCGCCAGCAGCAGCCAGATCACCGGGAGCACGAAGAACACCAGCAGCGCGACGATGATCACGGTGACGACGAGTGTTGAGGTGAGACGCGAGCTGCGCCGCGCCACGTTCGAGAGGTAGGTCATCAGTCTTCGTCCAGTTTGAACAGGCGGGACCGGGTGACCAGCAGCCCGGCGCAGAGCAGGCCGATCGCCAGCAGCACGATCGAGATCGCCGCGGCGCCGTTGAAGTCCCCGTTCTGGAACGCGAACACGTAGGCGAGCTCGTTGGGCGACCACGTCGGGCTGACCCGGTTGAGGCTCGCGGTCTGCAGCAGCTGCGGCTCGACGAACAGCTGGGTGCCGGCGGCGAACGCGAGGATCGCCATGTAGACGATCCACTTGCTGATCATCGGGATCTGGATGCGCCAGGCGATCTGCCAGGGACCCGCTCCGTCGATGCGCGCGGCCTCGAGGATCTCGTCGGGGATATTGTTCAGCGCGCCGTACATCACCACGATCCAGCCGCCGGCCCCGGTCCAGAACGCGATCAGCACCAGGATGACCGGCAGGTTCCCGGGCGCGAGGACCTGGTCGAAGTTGTCCAGGCCCAGCGCGCGCAGCAGTCCGGCGGCGGGGCTGACGGCCGGGTCGAGCATGAACAGCCAGACCAGCACGCTCGCGACGCCCGCCAGTGCTCCCGGGATGTAGAACAGGAAGCGGAGCACCGCGGAGACGCCGCTGCCGACCCGGCCGCGCAGGATGACCGCGACCGTCACGGTGAGCACGACCACGAGCAGCAGCCACATCACCAGGTACACGCTGATGTCGGCGAACGCCGGGCCGAAGCGGAAGTCCTGGAACGCCTTGACGAACTGGCCGAGTCCGGTGAACTGCCCGCGCGGGTTGGTGAGGGCGAGGTAGACCGAGTAGCCGGTCGGGAACACCCCGAACGCGAGCAGCAGCACGACGTATCCGGCGACGAACAGGTACCCGGCCCGGCCGCCGCCGGCCCGCCGCCGCGCGGGGCGGCGGGCCTGACCGTTTCCGGACACCGCGAGCGGCCGTGCCTGGAGCGTGGTCATTGCGTGACGACCGTGTATCCGACCGACTTCGCCTCGTTGACGATCGCGGTCTGCCAGGCGGGCAGCGTCGAGGTGAGCGACTTGCCCGCGGTCAGCGCAGGCAGCACCGCGTTCGACCACGGCGTCGCGTCGCTGAACTTGGTGTTCGACCAGCCGGTCCACACGTCGTTCGCGGCGGACAGGAAGACGCTGGAGACGTCGTCGGCGAAGTAGCTCTTGTTCGCCGGGTTCGCCAGCCAGGCCTTGGCTCCGGCGACGTAGGCCGGGTAGGTCGGCGCGTTCTGCAGGTTCTCGGTGGACGTGGTGAGCCAGCTGGTGAGGGCGGTGGCGGCCTTGAGGTTGGTGCTGTGCGAGGAGATCATCCAGATGCCGCCGCCCACGTTGCCCGTGGCCACCGTGCTCTGGCCGTCCCACTTCAGCGGCGCCGCCGCGGCGATCTCGCCCGACGGGGTCTTGAACGCCGAGTTGAACAGGTACTGGCCGTACCAGGAGGGGCCGACCGCCATCAGTACCTTGCTGCCGTCGAAGCCCTGGGTGAAGAAGCCCTGCGTGCTCACGGACTTGTCGGCGATCAGCGGGTCGAGCAGGCTCGACATCCGCGTGCAGTCGGGCGAGGACAGGTCCACCTTCAGCGTGTTGTTGCCCACCAGCTGCTGCGCCGGGCACTGGCTCGACCAGAAGTAGGACTCCTGGGAGTTCGTGTCGCCGACCGCGCCGACCACGTAGCCGGGGTGCTGCGCGGCGACCTTCTCGCCGAGCGCCTGGTACTGCTCCCAGGTGGTCGGCACCTGATAGCCCCACTGGTCCATCAGCTTCTTGTTGTACCAGGTCACCACCTGGGCGATGTCGTTGCGCAGGCAGTAGGTGTGCCCGCTGACCTGGCACGGCGCGAGCGAGCCGGTGGCGAAGCCCTGCAGCGTCGAGGCGGGCACCAGCTGGTCGACCGGCGCGGCGAAGGCCTGCGCGCTCGGGCTCGTCGGCGCGCTGGCCCAGGTCACGTCGGTCGGCGAGGCGAAGACCACGTCGGGCCAGCCGCTGCCGGTCCGGTCGAACAGCTGGACCTTGGTCTGCAGGTAGGTCGAGCCGTCCGCGCTTCCGTCGTACGTGACGATGTTCATCTTCACGTTCGGGTGTTCCTGCTGGTACTTCTGCACATCCGGCAGACGCGTCGAGTCGGTCCAGACCGTGATCGACGCGGAGTCGTTCTGCGTGGCCTGCTTGAACACGGAGGCGGTAGTGCTGTCGGTCGTCCCGACGCTCGTGCTCGCACATCCCGACAGAGCGACCGCGGCGCCGACGACGAATGCGGCGGCGGCGGTTGTCCGTCCGCGTGTGCGACCGACAGTGCTTATAGACATTCGTGTAGACATCATTGTCTTGCCTTCCTGGGGAGGGGTTGGTTCAGCCTTCCTGGACGTACGGCCGGAGGGCGGCCGGGTAGTCGAGCCCCGCGGGCAGGGCGATTCCCGGGCCGGTCGGCGCGTGCACGAGGCCGCGTTCGTCGACGGCCCGCTCGCGCTTGACCGGGTTCGAGGTGACCAGCGACTCGTAGTAGGTGGTGTTCGAGATCGCCATGCAAAGGTGCTGATTCGGGATGTCCGAGCCGTGCACCTCGGCGCGTACCCGGTAGGCGTCGGCGAGGTGGGCGGTGCGCATCGCGCCGGTGATCCCGCCGCGCAGCGTGGTGCTCGCCCGCACGCCGAAGGTGGCGGCGCCGGAGGCGATGAAGTCGGCCGAGTTCATGTGGGCGCCGTCGGAGGTCTCGGCCACCAGCAGCGGCACGTCGACCACCTCGGCGAGACGCTTGTAGGCGCTGACACTGAACTCGCGCATCGGCTCCTCGTACCAGAGGTATTTGGCCTCGGACAGCGCCGCACCGACGTAGATGGCGTCCGGCAGGTCGAAGCCGGCCGAGCCGTCGTACATGAGCGGGACCTCGGGGCCGAGGTGCTCGCGCAGCGCGAGAATGAGCGCCGCATCCCGCCGGGCGTCGCCCCACGCGTGCAGTTTCACGCCGCGGTAGCCGAGGGCGAGGCACTGGTCGGCGACGTCGAAGAACTCTTCGATGCTGCCGAACGTCGAGGTGGAGGCGTAGGCGGGTATCTCGGTGCGGTAGCCGCCGAGCAGCTGCCAGGTCGGCAGGTCCAGGACGCGGCCCGCCAGGTCCCACAGCGCCACGTCGATCAGGCCGAGGGTCGGCAGCGGCAGCTCATGGATGCGGTCGAGTTCCCACACCCGGTGCCAGAGCCATTCGCGCTGCAGCGGGTCCTGCCCGAGCAGTTCCGGGCGGAAGACCCGCTCGACCAGGTCGTCGAGCAGCACGGCGGCGCCGGGCCGCGCGAAGAAGGCGACGCCTTCGACGCCCGCGTCGGTGCCGATGCGCAGGATGCCGCCGTCGCCCGCGGGCGCGCTGCCGGCCAGGCCCTCGCGCCATCGGAAGGGCGGATCGACGGCGGGCACGTGCACCCGGAAGGACTCGACGTGGGTGATCTTCATGACTGTGCTTCCTGATCGAGGCATCGGGGTATCGCGGACCGTCCGGACGTGGTTCGCCGGCAGTCGGGGGTTCGGAAGGTCAGGGATTCAGAGGGTCAGGACCTGAACAGCCGGTCGCGGATCCGGCTCTCGAACTGGTGTCGGGTGGTGTCCACGTGATGGGCCATCAGTTCCATCGCGTGGTCGGCGGCTCCGGCGGCGATCGCCTCGGCGATCTCGACGTGCTGCCGGCCGGCGGCCTCGAGCGAACCCGGGGCCGAGCCGTGGAACAGCAGCACGTCGCTCTGCGCGGCGAACTTGCGGACCGTGGCGACCGAGGACTGCAGGAAGATGTTGTGCGCGGCCGCGGCCACCGCGTTGTGGAACAGCTCGTCGGCATGGGCGAAGGCTTCTGCGTCGCCGCGGGCGCCGACCTCGGCGGACTCCTGCGCCGCCGCGCGGATGGACTTGACCTCGAGCGGCGTGGCGATGGACGCCGCGCGGCGCGCGGTCTCCGTCTCGATCACCTGGCGGTAGTCCAGCAACATGAGCACGTGCTCCATGTCGGTGGGCTGATAGTGCGCCAGCTGGTCGGCGTCGGAGACGGCCGGGGCAGCCGCGACGAAGATGCCCGCGCCGCGGCGCACCGTCAGCCGCCCGATCGCGGCCAGCACCTTGACGGCCTCACGCGTGACGTTCCGCGTCGCGCCGAGGATCTCGGCCAGCCCCTGCTCGGTCGGCAGCCGGTCGCCGGGGCGCAGGTTCTCCTCGGCGATGTAGTGCAGCAACCGCTCCGCGACGAGCTCGTAGCCGGGCCGGTACCGGTCATCGTCCGGTTCGGCACCGCCCGGACCCGGCAGGGCAACGTTCGTCGTCACGGTCGAGTTCCTCCATTGGCTCCGACGGTGTCGGGTTGAGTATTGCAGACCTTCCGATTAATGCAACTCATTTGGCCCAACGACTTTCAAGAGGCACGATAAACCAGATCAATACCGGGCATCTCTGGGCAAATCTGCCAACCAACCCCTTGGATTAATCTGACTCTTTGCTAGAGTCGGCGCCACCAGAGCCTGACTCAAGGACGACACGGCCATGACTTCCGCACCGCCGGAGACATTCGAGTTCCGCACTTACCTGGCGACCGGCCGGGAACGCGACTACGAACACTTCCATCGCGCCATCCCGGCCGACCTGGACCGCGTGATGCGGGACGCCGGGGTGCTCGGCTGGCGCATCTACCGCAGCGGCACGACGCTGACTCATGTCGTCGAAGCCTGCGACCGTGCGCGGATGGAGGCGCGGCTGAGCGCCGATCCGACGAACCGCGCCTGGCAGCGGGAGGTCGCGCCGTTCCTCGCGCCGACGGCCGGGGATGACGCGGCCGGAGACGACACAGCGGACGGAGACACAGCGGACGGAGACGCGGCGGCCGGGGACGCGGCGGCCGGGGACGACGTGCCCGCCGCTTCGCGCCCGTCCGCCACGCGCGGCGAGCTCATCTGGGACCTGTCATGGCCGACGCGGTGACGGTCCGGCTCGCCCTCGGCTGCGCCCAACTCGGCAATCTCTACGAACCGCGCACCGACAGACAGGCGCGGGCGATCCTCGAGGCCGCGTGGGACGTCGGGATCAGGCACTTCGACACCGCGCCGCACTACGGGCTCGGCCTGTCGGAGCGGCGACTCGGCGATTTCCTGCGCGAGAAACCCCGCGACGAGTTCACCGTCAGCACGAAGGTCGGGCGCCTGCTCGTACCCGACTTCAGCGGGACGGGCCGCCTCGACACGGAGGGCTTCGCGGTGCCCGCGGCGTTCCGCCGAGTCTGGGACTTCTCCGATGCGGGCGTCCGCGCGTCCCTCGCTGACAGCCTGACGCGCCTCGGACTGGACCGCGTCGACACGGTCCTGATTCACGATCCAGAGGGCGAACACGTGCAGCCGGCGCTCACCGCCGCCGCACCGACGCTCGCGGGCCTGCGGGACGACGGCGTCATCCGCTCCTTCGGTGTCGGCGCCGGCGACGTCGCGTTGCTCACCCGCTTCGTCAGAGACACGGACATCGACACGGTCATGCTCGCCGGCCGGTACACGCTGCTCGATCAGACGTCGCTCGACGAACTTCTGCCCGCATGCCTCGAACGCGGAGTCGGGGTCCTCAACGCCGCGATCTTCAACAGCGGCATCCTCGCCCGGCCCGAGCCGGACGCGGCGGCGCACTTCGAATACGGCGCTCCGCCGCGCTCGATCCTCGACACGGCCGCGTCGATCGCCGCTGTCTGCGCCGATCACCAGACCTCGCTCCCCGCCGCCGCCATGGCTTTCGCGGCGTCCCATCCCGCCGTGCGCATGCTCGTCGTCGGCGCCGACGACGCGCAACAGGTCCGCTCCACCAGCGCGCTGTTCGCGGCCGCGCCGCCCGCGGCCCTGTGGGACGAGCTCATCACCAGAGGTCTGATTCGGGCCGTTGCCCAACCGTGATGATTGAGGACGCTGAGACGGCGTAAGAATGAGAGCAGTCGCGTAAGTGGTCTGAACCAGTCCGCGTGGCCGCCCGAAGGCGGCCAACCCACCCGCAGAGACTCAGGGGAGCCACATGTTCCATGTCTTTCACAACGGCCGTGCCACGCCAGGGCGAGCCGGCGTCGTGTCGGTCCTCTCCGCCGCGACACTGGCCCTGCTCGGCGTCCCGGCGCAGGCCGCGACCGGCAGCACGGTATCGAACGCGGCGGGCTCGTCCTCCGGCGCCGCCCCCACGTATCAGTCCGTTTGCAACGCGCCGAAGCCCGGCACGTTCTCCTGCTTCGCAATGCGCCGTACGGACGTCAAGCAGTCCGCGCACACGCAGACCGCCGCGACCGCCCCGGCCGGGTACGGGCCGACCGATCTACAGGGCGCTTATTCGCTTCCGTCGAACGGCGGATCAGGGCAGACCATCGCGATCGTCGATGCCTACGACGATCCCACCGCCGAGGCCGACCTCGCGACCTACCGCCAGCAATACGGCCTGCCCGCGTGCACCACCGCGAGCGGCTGCTTCAGCAAGGTCGACCAGCGAGGCGGCACCCAGTACCCGCCCGCGAACGGCAGTTGGGACGGGGAGATATCCCTCGACCTCGACATGATCTCCGCGACCGCCCCGAACGCCCACATCCTGCTCGTGGAGGCCGACGACGAAAGCGACACCAACCTCGCCGCGTCCGTGGACGAGGCCGTGGCCCTGGGCGCCAAGTTCGTGTCGAACTCGTACGGCTCCAACTACACCTCAACCCCCGGCTCCGGCGAAGACCCCTCCGAGACGACCACTCTCGACGCCTACTACAACCACCCCGGCGTCGCCGTCGTCGCCTCCTCAGGCGACTCGGGCTACGGAGTGGCCTACCCGGCGGCCTCGCAATATGTCACGTCCGTCGGCGGTACGAGCCTGACTTCGGCCACGGGGACCGCTCGCGGCTGGTCGGAGGCGGCGTGGTCCGGCGCCGGTTCAGGTTGCTCGCTCTATGAGCCCAAGCCCGCCTTCCAGCACGACACCGGATGCGCCAACCGCGCGGTCGCCGACGTCTCCGCCGTCGCGGACCCGGCCACCGGCGTGGCGGTCTACGAGAGCGGCGCGGGCTGGGGCGTCTACGGCGGCACCAGTGTGGCCTCGCCGATCATCGCCGGTGTCTACGCCGACGCCGGGGCCCCGACCGCGGGCACCTACCCCAACTCCTATCCGTACGCGGCCGGCACCGGCCTGAACGACGTCACCACCGGCAACAACGGCGGATGCACGGTCGGCTACCTGTGCAACGCCGTGACCGGCTACGACGGCCCGACCGGCCTGGGCACCCCCAACGGACTCCAGGCGTTCCGCACCGGCCCGCACGGCGCACTGACCGGCACCGTCACCGACCGCACCGGCTGGAAGCCGATCGTCGGAGCCACCGTCAGCGACGGGACCGACGTCACGCACACCGACGCCCAGGGCCGCTACACACTCGCGCTGCCCGCCGGGAGCCTGAACCTCAGCATCACCGCATACGGATATGCGACGGGCACTGCGAACCTGACCGTCGCCGCGGGCGCCACCAGCACGAAGAACTTCAGTCTGACGCAGGTGCCGAGCGAGATCGTCTCGGGCACGGTGACCGACGGCTCCGGCCAGGGCTGGCCGCTGTACGCGAAGGTCAGTGTCAGCGGCGACCCGAACGCCGTGTGGACCGACCCGCACACCGGCCGCTACTGGCTGACGCTGCCTCAGAACAGCGACTACACCCTCGATTTCGCGCCCGCCGCCCCCGGCTACGACGAGGTCACCAAGACCGTGCGCGTCGCCCGGACCCCGCTGTTCGTCGACGCCGCCGCGAGCGCCGATCCGTGGACGGCCACCGCCCCCGGCTACAAGCTCAGCCTGACCGGGCCGACCGAGACCTTCGACTCCACCACGTCCGCGCCGTCCGGCTGGAGCGTGGTCAACGCCCCCGGCACCTCCGGCGGCTGGCAGTTCAACGACCCGGGAAGCCGAGGCAATCAGACCGGTGGCGCCGGAGGATTCGCCATCGCCGACAGCAACTCCTACGGGTTCAGCAGCAACTTCAACACCTCGCTGGTCACCCCGGTGTACGACTTCACCGGCGACACCCGGCCCGAAGTCGGCTTCGACTCCATGTGGACCGACAACCCGTACTACGAGTCCTTCGATGTGCAGGCCAGCGACGACGGCGGGACCACCTGGACCACGGTGTGGACGCCCGATCTCAGCAGCGGGGACTACGTCCTCAACGATGCCCACTTCGACGTTCCGCTCACCGCGTACGCCGGGAAGTCATCGGTCCAGCTGCGCTTCCAGTACACCGCGCACGGCGCCTGGTACTGGGGTATCGATAACGTCTTCGTCGGACAGCGCGACTTCACGCCCACCCCGGGCGGCCTGGTCGTCGGCACGGTGCAGGACGCCAACACCGGCCACGGAGCGGTCGACGCGACGGTCACCGACCAGAGCGACACGTCCGTGCAGGCAAAGACCGTCGCAACCCCGGAAGACCCGTACCTCGGCGACGGCTACTACTCGCTGTTCGTGCCCGGAACAGGTAAGCACGTCCTGACCGCCGCCAAGTTCGACTACATCAGCACGACGCAAACAGTGAACGTCCGGGCCAACAGCGCCACGCCGGAAAGCTACTGGCTCAAGGCCGGGCAACTTCAGGTAGAGCCTGGATCGATCGCGGCGTCCGTCAACCTGGGCGGGCGCACGAGCAGAACGCTGACGGTCACCAACACCGGCAGCGCACCGGCCACGCTGCGGATCGGCCAACAAGCCGACGCGTCCACACCGAGCACTGCAAGCACGACCCAGAGCGCGCCCCTCCAGCGCATCGCCGGCACCTACCCGATGGGCCACGTCGGCGGAACTCCCACGACTACTCCGGCAGGCACTCCGGCAGCCACTCCATCCGCCGCGCCCTCGGACAGTGCTTGGCAGAACGCCCAGAGCCTGCCGGCGGCCATGATGGACAACGTCGCCGACGCCTACGACGGCAAGATCTACGCAGGGTTCGGCGACTCCGGACTGTCCTTCGGCGCCCCGGCCCCCGGCAACCTCTACGTCCTGGATCCGACGGCCGGCACGTGGACCCAACTCGCCTCGGCGGCGGACAGCCATGAGGCGCCGGGCCACGGCATCATCAACGGCAAGCTCTACGTCGCGGGCGGCTGGGCCCCCGACGGCACGGTCGATCCGAAGCTGGAAATCTACGACGTGGCCGGCAACACCTGGACCACGGGCGCCGCGGACCCCGCACCCTACGCGGGCTCTGGGAGCGCGGTCCTCGACGGCAAGCTCTACCTCGTCGGCGGTTGCGGCGCGAGCACCTGCGGAACCACCGACGCTTCCGTCTACGACCCGGCCACCGATACGTGGAGCCAGATCGCCGCCTACCCCGAATCGATCGCCTGGACATCTTGCGCCGGCATCGAAGGCAAGCTCTACTGCGCAGGCGGCACCGACAACAACGGCGACAACATCCAACACACCTACGTCTACGACCCGTCCACCAACGCCTGGTCCGCGCTGCCGAACATGCCGGTCCCATTGTGGGGCGCGGCGTACGCGGGAGCGAACGGCATGCTGGTCATCTCCAGCGGCGTCACCACCGGAAGCACGCTGACCAACCAGGGCGTCGCCTACGACCCGCAGACCGACACATGGAGCGCGCTGCCGAACGCCAACTCCGCCGGCTACCGCGGCGCCGGCGCGCTCGGCTTCTACAAGCTGGGAGGTACCCCCGGCAGCCTCATCCCGAGCGCGGTCGTGGAATACCTGCCGGGATACGCCGTGGACCCGGGCGCCAGCGTCCCCTGGCTGGCCGAGAGCACCACGCAACTGACTCTGCGCCCCTACCAGCGGGTGACCGTCACCGTCACCCTGGACACGAGCGCCTCGCAGATCACCCAACCCGGCAGCTACGGCGCCGAGCTCGTGTTCGGCAGCAGCACCCCCTATGCCCTCCCATCCGTCCCGGTGACGCTGACGGTCAACCCGCCCGCGTGATCACCCCGCTTGAGTCCATGGTCTGAGCTATCGTTGGCTGCGCTGTTTCTCTTTGTTCTCTGCTGGTTAGGGCATAGGGGCCCATACATGAGTGAGTCCCGCGCGATCGCGGGCGGCGTTATGCCGGGATATCCAGAGCCGCTGTGGGTTCAGGCGGCCAACCTGATCCGCGGCGAGATCGACGCGGGTGTGCTCAAGCGCGGTGCCCGGCTGACGCCCGAGCGCGAACTGTGCGAGCAGTTGGGCATCAGCCGGGTGACGCTGCGCCGCGCGCTGCGCCAACTGGTCGAGGAGGGCGTGCTCAGCGCGTCGCACGGCCGGGGCTGGTACATCACGAAGGCCGCGTCGAAGAAGGAGTGGCCGAACCGGCTCGAGTCGTTCAGCGAGACGGCGGCCCGGATGGGTCTGCGGACCCATTCGACGATCGTGCGCGCGGAGTCGAGCGCGGCCAGCTTCGACGAGGCCGAGCAGTTCTCCATCGCACCGGGTACGGCGCTGTTCCGGCTCGAGCGCGTCCGCTTTCTGGAGGGCGTGCCGACCGCGCTCGATCTGACGATCATTCCGCTCGGCCTGGTGCCGGATATCGCAGAGGTCGACTTCGCGGTGCGCTCGCTCTACGCCACGCTGACCGCGGCCGGGATCGAGCCGGCCCGCGCGGACAGCACCATCGAGGCGGGAAAGGCCGACGAGCGCACCGCGCGGCTGCTCCGGATCGAAGTCGGCGATCCGCTGCTGATCATGTGGCAGCTCGCGCTGGGCGAGCGGCGGGAACCGCTGTTCGTCTCGACGATCCAGTACGTCGGCGAGCGCTACCGGCTGCGCACCTCGTTCACCCGGTAGGCCGCGTTCGGCGAGTCCTCCGAATCAGGGAACGAGGACACCCTTGACGAAGTCGGGGCCCGCCGCGCGCATCGTACGGAACGCCTCGTCGACCTGGCCGAGGCCGAACCGGTGGGTGATCAGCGGCGCGTAGCTGAAGCGACGCGCGGCGATCAGATCGAGCACGTCCGCCATGGCGGCGAGCATCCGCCGACGGTCCGGGCAGAAGCCGTTGACGATCGTGGCGCCCTTGTACCAGAGTTCCATGTCCATCTTGGCGTCGCCGGTGTGGTGGTAGCCGACCACGCACAGCGTGCCGAACGGGCGGACCAGGCTTCCCGCCGTGCCGAGCCCCGGGGTCACGCCCGTCGCTTCGAGCACGAGGTCGAAGCGCGCCTCGGTCTCGCGCGTTCCGGTCCGGAACCGTTCCGGCACGTCGTCGGGGCCGAAGACGAGGTCCGCGCCGAGGGCCAGCGCGCGGGCCCGACGCGCGGGGTCGGGGTCGACCCCGACCAGCAGCCCGGGGGCGTGCCGAGCAGCGAGTTGCACCAGGCCGAGCCCCATGAATCCGAGGCCTGTCACGGCGACGCGGTCCCCGGCGCCGATTCCGGCCCGGGACAAGGCCTCCTCCAGGCACGCGACGGGTTCGCCGAGCGCGAGCGCCGGTTCGACGCCGCGCGGGATCGGCAGAATCGTCGCAGCGTCCAGGACGGCGAGAGTCGCGAACCCGTCGCCGCCTAAGCCGGTGACGAGATCACCGACCGCCCAACGCCCGGCTTCGCGTCCGGTGGCCACGACGCGGCCGGCTATCTCGTGCCCGAGCCGCACCGGCGGCTTCGCCGCGTCGTGATTGAGCCAGGCCCCGAGATCCGAGGTGCACACGCCGCACGCCAGCACTTCGACGAGGACTTGGCCCTTGCCGGGACTCGGGTCCGCGACGTCGACGATCTCTGAGGTACCAGGCCCGACCAGTCGGCTGATCTTCATCCGGAGCTCCTGTCCGCGGAACGGGGCGACCGGGCCAGTGTAAGCCAGTGGTTCTATGTGGTTCTAGGTGGTACTGGCCAGTAGCCCATTCGGGGTGGCGCTGATGACAGGCCGCCAAGCACCCGGTCAGCCCACCTGCATCGGATTTATGCCTGGTTCCGACGGAAATCGCTCTCTAGACAGCGGCCCGGTTCGTATCTATCGTGTCGGCAACTGGTATTTAACTGGCATGCCGAGGACTGCTGTTCGAGGCGACGCGGAGCGGTACGAGGGAGTGTGAGATTTGCGTACCATCGCCAGAAAGGCCGGCTTCTACCTGCTGACCGCGTGGGCGGCCATCAGCCTCAATTTCCTGATTCCACGCATCATGCCGGGTGATCCCGCGGACAACCTGATCAACGAGTTCCACGGCAAGCTGAGCCCGTCCGCGGTGCACGCGCTGCGGGTGCTGTTCGGCCAGACCGGACAGAACCTGTGGCAGCAGTACCTGAGCTACTGGCACAGCGTCTTCACCTTCGACTTCGGCACCTCGTACGCCTACTACCCCTCGTCGGTGAGCAGCGTGCTCGGCCAGAGCATGTACTGGACGCTGATCCTGATCACGATCTGCACCGTGCTCGGCTTCGTCATCGGCACCGCGCTGGGCGTGCTGGTCGGCTGGAAGCGCGGCACCTGGCTGGACTCGCTGATCCCGGTCACCACGTTCCTGTCCTCGATCCCCTACTTCTGGTTCGCGATCATCATCGCCTTCGTCTTCGCGATCACGCTGAACTGGTTCCCGTTCTCCGGGGGATACGCGGTGACCGAGACGATCGGGTTCAACGGCGGGTTCATCGTGAGCGCCATCGAGTACGCGGTGCTGCCGGCCGCCACGATCGTGGTCGCGTCGCTCGGCGGCTGGCTGATCAGCATGCGGAACATGATGGTCACCACGCTGAGCGAGGACTACGTGCGGCTGGCCGAGGCGAAGGGCCTGCCGCGGCGCCGGGTGGTGTTCACCTACGCGGCGCGCAACGCGATGCTCCCGTCGCTGTCCGGCTTCGCCATGTCGCTCGGGTTCGTGGTCGGCGGCTCGATCGTGACCGAGGTGGTCTTCAACTACCCCGGTCTCGGCACGGTGCTGTTCAAGGCCGCCCAGGCCGCGGACTACCCGCTCATGTCGGCGATCTTCCTGCTCATCACCGTCCTGGTGCTGATCGCCAATCTGCTCGCGGACGTCGCCTACGTCTTCCTCGACCCCAGGACCCGGGAGAGCTGACCCATGGCCCTGCAATCCGCCACGCTCGCCGAGTCGGAGTCCGGCGAGTCCGTCGAATCCCGCAACGGACTCCGGCGCCGGCTGCTGCACTCGCCGCTCACGCTCACCGGCCTGGTCATCACGCTGATCTTCGTCGTCCTGGCGATCATCGGCCCGTGGATCTCGCCGTACGACCCGTCCGCCGTCAGCGATGCCGCGCTGGCGGGGCCGTCCGCCGCGCACTGGCTGGGCACCACGCAGAACGGCCAGGACGTGTTCTCGCAGATGCTCTACGGCGCACGGGCATCGATGATCGTCGGTCTCGGCGCCGCCGTGCTGACCACGGTGCTGTCGGTGCTCGTCGGGGTGACGGCGGGGTATCTCGGCGGGATCGGCGACGAGGTGCTTTCGCTGCTGGCGAACGTGTTCCTGGTGCTGCCCGGCCTGCCGCTGACGATCATCCTGGCGGCCTACCTGCCGCACACCGGCAACGCCGGGATCATCCTCGTCATCACGGTCACCGGCTGGGCCTGGGGAGCCAGGGTCCTGCGAGCGCAGACCCTGAGCCTGCGCAAGCGGGACTTCGTGGAGGCGGCCCGGGCGACCGGCGACCGCACCTCGCGCATCATCCTGCGGGACATCCTGCCGAATCAGGTCGCGGTGATCGCCGCCGCGTTCCTCGGCACGGTGACCGGCGCCATCCTGACCCAGGCCAGCCTGGCGTTCCTCGGTCTGACCGACGTGACGCAGTGGTCGTGGGGCACGATCCTCTACTGGGCGCAGGTCAGCAGCGCATTGCTGACCGGCTCGTGGTGGTGGTTCGTGCCCGCCGGTCTGGCGATCGCGCTGCTCGGCACGGCGCTCTCACTGGTGAACTTCGGCATCGACGAGTTCATCAATCCGCGATTGCGCCAGGCCGGCATCGGCACGAAGAAGGCCCAGCGCGCGCAGGTGAAGCGGACCCGCCGCAGCCTCCGCCGTCGCGCACGCCGCGAACGAGCCGAACGGCCGACACGCGCGCCGTTCACGTCGGAGAGCACCGACCTCATCCTCGACGTGCGCGGACTCAAGGTCGACTACCTCAGCGGCAATACCCGGACACCAGCGGTCGACGACGTCTCGTTCGCGCTGCGGCGCGGCGAAGTGCTCGGCATCGCCGGCGAGTCCGGCTCCGGCAAGTCCACGCTGGCCTACGCGATCGCGCGGATGCACAAGCCGCCGGCGCAGATCTCTGACGGCCGGATCATCTACACGAACCCTGACGGTTCCACCGTGGACGTGCTCGGCATGAGCGACGCCGAACTGCGCGAGTTCCGCTGGGAAGAGCTCTCCATCGTCCTGCAGTCCGCGATGCACGCGCTCAATCCGATCCTGCGGATCGGCGTGCAGATCGAGGACGTGATCATCGCGCACCGGCCGCGGATGTCCTCGCAGGAGCGCGCGGCACGCATCCTCGAACTGCTCGCCATCGTCGGAATCCCGGCGGACCGCGCCAACTCCTACCCGCACGAGCTATCGGGCGGCATGCGGCAGCGCGCGATGATCGCCGTCGGCCTGGCACTCGACCCCGAGATCATCGTCATGGACGAGCCGACCACCGCGCTCGACGTCGTCATCCAGCGGCAGATCATCGAGAAGATCGTGGAGCTGAAGGACAAGCTCGGCTTCTCCGTCATCTTCATCACGCACGACCTCTCGCTGCTGATCGAGCTGTCCGACACGATCGCGGTGATGTACGGCGGCAAGATCGTCGAGAAGGCGGCGGCCGACGAGTTCTACCGCAACGCGCAGCATCCGTACAGCCGCGGGCTGCTCAACTCCTTCCCGACCCTCGGCGGACCGAAGCGGGAGCTCACCGGGATACCCGGCTCCCCACCCGACCTGCGCCGGCTGCCCGACGGCTGCGCCTTCCAGCCGCGCTGCCCGGTCGCGGTCGACGAGTGCCGGTCCACGATGCCGCCGCTCTACCGGATCACCTCGTCGACGGGTGAGAGCTCCGAGGCGGCATGCCTGCTGTACGCGGCGGCGCAGAGCACGCGGGAAATGAGCGAGGACGGAGCCCGGGCATCATGACTGTCACAGATCTCGTAGACGCGACGCAGCCGACGGTCGGCGACGAGCCGGTGCTCGAGGCCGTCGACGTGACCAAGCATTTCACCGTGCACGGCCTCCGCGTCGGCCGTGGCACGCCACGCGTCGTGCACGCCGTGGACAACGTCTCGCTGAAGCTGTACGCCGGACGGATCACCGCGCTCGTCGGCGAATCCGGCTCCGGCAAGTCGACGCTCGCCCGGCTGCTCGCCCAGCTCCATCCGCTCACCAGCGGGGAGATCCGTTTGCACGGCGTCGCCACGCACGCGACGCACGGCCGTTCGTTCCGTGAGTACGCCCGCCGGGTGCAGCTGATCCTGCAAGACCCGTTCTCGTCGCTCAACCCCGTCGCCACCATCGCGAAGACCCTGCACCGCGCGGTCGCCATCCACCACCCCGGAAAGCGGCGCGCGGAGCGCACGAAGATCATCGATGACCTGCTGACCCAGACGAATCTGGTGCCGCCGCGTCAGTTCACTGAGAAGTTCCCGCACGAGCTGTCCGGCGGGCAGCTCCAGCGCATCTCGATCGCCCGCGCGCTGGCGGCCGGTCCGGAGGTGTTCCTCGCCGACGAACCCGTCTCCAGCCTCGACGTCTCCATCCGCCTCGGCATCCTCAACCTACTGCGACGCCTCACCGAAGAGCGCCGCGTCGCGATGCTCTACGTCACACACGACATCGCCTCGGCGCGGTACTTCGCCGCCGAAACGGCCGTGATGTACGCCGGTGAAGTCATCGAGTCCGGACCGTCCGAGGCCGTCACCCAGCAGGCGGCGCATCCGTACACGCAACTGCTGATCGCCTCGGCGCCCGACCCCTCGCGGACCGGCAAGTCGGCCGTGCGCGACATCGGGCAGCCGCCCAGCCTGATCGACCCGCCATCCGGCTGCCGCTTCCATCCGCGCTGCCCCTACGCCTGGCAGCGGTGCTCCACGGAGGCACCGCCCGCCTTCCCCCTGTCCGAAGACGCGAACCACACCGCGCGGTGCTGGCTCTACTCGGACGATCCGCAAGCGCCAGAGAAAAGGGCGGCCAACGCCCGTGCCATCCGGAAAGTCACCGACTCAGAAGGAGAAGACGCAACGTGACCACATGGCAGCTGCCTACCGCTTCGGGACTCACCAGACGCGGCGCCATCCTGGGCGCCCTGGCGGGCGCCGGCTCCCTCGCCCTCGCCGGGTGCGGGACGAGTTCCGGTTCCAAGTCCAGCGGCGGCGTCTTGAACGTCGCCGGCCAGTCCGACAACCTCACCCGGGTGTTCAACCCGTTCCTACCGAACACCGCGCAGGGACTGACATACACCAACCAGAGCTCGGGCGGCTTCATCTACGAGCCGCTCGTGCAGATCAACTCGGTCAACATCGGCGACGACCTGCCATGGCTGGCCAAGTCCTGGAAATGGTCGAATAACAACAAGACGCTGACATTGGAGCTGCAGTCCGGGGTGAAGTGGACCGACGGCAAGCCGTTCTCCGCGGACGACGTCGCCTTCACCTACAACCTGCTGAAGAAGTACCCGGCCGTCAACGTCGCCGGCATCGTCTTCGACACGATCACGGTGAACAGCCCGACCGAGGTCGTGCTCGACTTCAAAGAGGGGTCCGAGCAGTTCTTCGCCAACATCGTCTCGGCCCCGATCGTCTCCCAGCACCTCTGGGCGTCGGAGGATCCGACCAAGTACACGGACGAGAATCCGGTCGGCACCGGCCCGTTCAAGCTCTCCACGTTCTCCCCGCAGAGCTTCCTGCTGGCGCGCAACGACGACTACTGGCAGACACCGGCGGCGATATCAGGGCTGCGCTTCATCGCCTACTCCGACAACGAGAGCATGACCAACGCGCTCGTCGGAGGCTCGGCGGACTGGGGCGGCACTTATATCGCCGACGCCCAGAAGACGTACCTGGACCGCAGCGCGAACAACCACTACTGGGCGCCGCTGGCCGGCACCGACGGCCTGATCCCCAATCTGGAGCGCTGGCCGCTGAGCGATCTCGCCGTACGGCAGGCGATCAGCGCCGGGATCGACCGCACGCAGGTCGGCGCGGCGAGCGGGTCGCCGCCGTGCACGAGCGTGACCGGCCTGCCGATGCCCGCGTACACCTCGTTCATCGCGCCGCAGTACAAGAACGCGAACTTCACGCAGGACACCGCGAAGGCCAAGCAGATCATGACGGGCGCCGGCTACACCATGGGCTCCGACGGCTACTACCAGAAGGGCGGCAAGCGGGTCGAGTTCTCGGTCAGCTTCCCGTCCTCGTACACCGACATCGCCTCGCGCTGCCAGGTGCTGGTCTCGCAGCTGAAGACCATCGGCATCAAGTTCAACATCGCCACCACGACCGTCAACGACATCAATACTCTGACTGCCACCGGGGACTTCGACTCCACGATGGGCTACCCGGTCAGCCCGCCGCCGGACGCGTTCGAGTTCTTCCAGAACACGATGGACCCGAACACGTACTACCCGATCGGCCAGGCCACACCGACCTACGAGAACATCGAGCGCTTCCAGAACGCCGAGGCCAAGGCGCTGTTCCAGCAGTACCCGAACGCCACCTCGGACGCCGAGCGGCAGCAGATCCTGAACCAGATCGAGACGATCTTCGTCGAGAACCTGCCGTGGATCCCGATCTTCTACTGGGGCAGCTACGGCAACTGGAGCACCGCCAAGGCCACCGGATTCCCGACCCCGCAGGACCCGTATTTCAGCCCGGTGCCCAACCCGGTCGTCGCGCTGCGGCTCAAGCCGGTCTGATCTTCCCAGGAGCAAGCGCATGTCCAGAGCGATGGTCATCGTCAACGGCGATGACATCCACCACGACCTGATCGCCGCCGCCTCGGTGTTCCAGCAGCTCGGGGTCGAGGCCGGGTTCGCCGCGCGTCGGGCGATGGGCCTCAACCGCTTCGTCGACCCGCGCCCGGAGACCGCCGAGAACGACGTCTACCTGCTCTACACGGCCGGCGGCGAGTTCGCCACCGCGCAGCAGCAGGCGTTGGCCGACGCGGTGCGGGCCGGAAAGGGACTCGTCGGCGTGCACGGCGCGAACATCCTCGGCTGGCGGGGCGACGGACTCGACCCGGCGTACCGGCCGTTCTTCGGGCTGCTCGGCAATCGCTACCTCTCGCACGGTCCCGGCCATCACGAGGGCCGGCACGCCATCGAGATCGTGGCCGAGCACCCGATCACGGCCGGGCTCGACGACTTCGAGCTCTTCGACGAGTACTACGAGTTCGAACTCGCCGACGACGAGGTGACCGTGCTCGCGCAGCGCCGCCGCGCGGACGGAGTAGCGATACCGGTGCTCTACGCGCGGGAGTTCGGGGCCGGTCGGGTGGTCTATCTGGCGCTCGGCCACGACATGCGCTCCTGGGGCGAGCCGCCGGTGCGTGCGCTGGTCCGGCAATCGCTGCGCTGGGCCGCCGGCATTCAGGAGGATTCATGACAGCGGACATCGGCGTGATGATGTACACGGTGCTCGACGAGGCGCACGCCGACCTCGAGGGCACGCTGGAGCGCCTGGCGGGCCTCGGCTTCGCGGGCGTGGAGACCTACGGACTGGTCGAGCAGTTCGGCCCGGCCCGGGTTCGGGACGCGATCGCGTCGGCGGGTCTCACCCTGACCAGCGCGCACACGCCGTTCCCGGCCGGGGACGGGGCAGAGGCGATCCTCGACGCGAATCAGGAGCTCGGCGCCGAGATCCTCGTGTGGAGCATGGAGCGCGAGGAGTTCGACTCGCCGGACACGATCCGGCGCGGCGTCGAGCGGGTGAACGAGGCCGCCGAGCGAGCGGCCGCGCGTGGGATGCGAATCGCGTACCACAACCACTTCGCGGAGTTCGGCAACGTCTTCGACGGCCGGCAGGCATACGACGTGCTGCTGGACGAGCTCGACGATCGCGTGCTGGTGGAGCTCGACGCGTACTGGGCCACGATGGGCGGCGCCGACCCGGCCGAAGTGCTGGCCAGGCTCGGGGACCGGGTGCGCCTCGTCCACGTGAAGGACGGGCCTGCGGTCAGCTACCAGGACGACGTCATGGTGCCCATCGGCGAGGGCCGGATCGACTGGGCCGACGCCCTGGCCACGCCCTCCGGCGTCCAGTGGCACATCGTCGAACTCGAACGACTGCACATCAGCGCGTTCGAGGCCCTGCGGCGCAGTTACGACTACCTGGTCGGCAGCGGCATCTCGCGCGGCACCGTCGAATCGGCCGTTCGGGGGCAGCGCTCGTGAAGAAGATCCTTTTCCTCGGCGGCGCCGGCCTGATCGGCTCGGCCGCCGCCGCCGAGGCGGTCGCCCAAGGCGCGAGCGTCACGATCGTGACCCGTTCGGAGCCGAAGCGGGCCGTCGCGTCGGGTGTCAGGCAGCTGCGTGCCGACGTTCGGAGTGCCGACCAGCTGCACGCCGTCCTCGGCGGCGAGGAGTTCGACGCGGTCGTCAACTGGGTCGGGTACGTTCCCGACGACGTGCGCGACCACCCCGGGCTGTTCACCGGGTCCGCTGGTCAGTACGTGTACATCAGCACGTGCTCCGTGTTCGCACGGCCGGCGCACCTGCCGATCACCGAAGCGAGTCCGCGGCGCCAGCCGGTGTTCGGCTACGCACGCGACAAGATCGCCTGTGAGCTGCTGCTGGAAGACGCCTACCGCACCTCCGACTTCCCGCTGACGATCGTGCGGCCGGGCCACACCTACGACCGCACGGCGATACCGCTGCTGTCGGGGTGGACCGCGATCGAACGCATGCGCGCCGGGCGGCCCGTGGTCGTGCACGGCGACGGCACCTCGCTGTGGCCGCTCATGCACGCGCGCGACTTCGCGCGGGCCTTCGTTCCGCTGCTGGGTCTCGGCCACGCGACCGGCGAGAGCGTCAACATCGTCGGCTGGGAGATCCTGACCTGGGACCAGATCCACCTGGCGCTGGCCGCCGCGGCGGGCGTGCGAAAGCCGCTGCTGCGGCACCGGTCGAGCGAGTCGATCACAGAGCACGTACCCGGCTGGCGGGACGTGCTGGAGCACGACTTCCGGCACTCGATGCTGTACGACACCGCGAAGCTGCGCTCGCTGGTGCCGGGTTTCGCGCCGAGCGTGTCCTTCTCGGACGGCGCGCGCGAGATCCTCGAGTACCACGACGCGGATCCGGAACGGCAACGTACTGATGTTGAGTTGAACCGTGCCTTCGATGCCTTACTCGGGACCGAAGACACTCGGCGAAAGGAAAACCCGTGATCGGCGTCGGCCTCATCGGCTCGGGATTCATCAGCGCCACCTACGCGGAAGCGCTGCAGGACGTGCGCAACGCGGAGCTCGTCGCCAGCTACTCCCGCACTCCGGCGCGCGCCGAGGCGTTCGCGGCGCGGTGGGCGCCGGAGGCCTCGCGCTACGACGACATGGCGGCGTTGTGCGCCGACCCGCGCGTCGACCTCGTGGTCATCGCGCTGCCGAACGAGGTGCACCTCGAGGCGGTGCGGATCGCGGCCTCGGCGGGCAAGGGCGTCGTGTGTACCAAGCCCTTGGCACGCACCGGAGCCGAGGCCGCCGAGATGCTGCGCGTGGTGCGTGAAGCAGGGGTCTGGCACGGATACGCGGAGAGCTCGGTCTTCTCCCCCAACATCGCCAAGGCGCACCAGATGCTCTCCGCCGGAGCCATCGGCGACCTGCTGACCATGCGCGCTCGCGAGGCGCACTCGGGGCCGCATGCGCCGCACTTCTGGGATGCCGAGACCGCCGGCGGCGGCGCGCTGCTGGACATGGGCTGCCACACGATCGAATCGGCACGGCACTTCTTCGGCAAGGAGAACCCGATCGTCGAGGTCTTCGCGTGGGGCGCCACCCTGGCGCACGCCGACAAGACCACCGGCGAGGACACCGCGATCGCGCTGCTGAAGTTCGCCGGCGGGCAGCTGGCCACGGTCGAGTCCTCGTGGATCGAGAAGGGCGGTATGCAGTTGCGTCACGAACTGGTGGGGAGCGCGGGACGCCTGGTGACCGACACTTCCTCGACTCCGGTGTGGGGCTTCATCGAGCACCCGGCGGGCTACCTGGTGGAGAAGGCCGACTCCGACACCGGCTGGGTGTACCCGGTGCCGGAGGAGGCCCGCGCGTACGGCTTCAGCCAGGAGATGCGGCACTTCGTGGACTGCTTCGCCCGCGGCGAGGTGCCGGTCGAGACCTTCGAGGACGGCCACGTCGTCAACTGCGTCCTCGATGCCTGTTACGCCTCCATGAAGTCGGGCGTGTGGGAGAAGGTCCAGGTGCGCGAGTGATCACGCGAGACAGGTCCCTCGCGTCCGGATACCCCGAACCGCTGTGGGAGCAGGCCAAGGCCGCGCTGCGAAACCGCATCGCGGCCGGCGAGCTCAAGTCCGGCTCGCGGCTGCCTCCCGAGCGGGAGCTGTGCGGCCTGCTCGGCATCTCCCGGGTGACCCTTCGCAGGGCACTGACGGCGCTGGTCGAGGAGGGCGTGCTGCGCTCGGCCCACGGCCGGGGCTGGTACGTCGCGCAGAGCGAGCGCAAGGAGTGGCCGAACACCCTCGAGTCGTTCACGGAGACGGCGCACCGGATGGGGCTCGTGCCGACCTCGAAGGTGCTGCGTTGCGCGTCGGCCGCCGCGACCCTCGACGAGGCCGAGGCGTTCCAGATCGCGCCGGGAACTCCGCTGCACCGCGTCGACCGGGTCCGGATGCTCGACGGCGTGCCGATCGCGGTGGACGAGTCGCTGGTCCCGGCCGACGTCGCCGTCGGCTTCGACGACGTCGACTTCACCACCCGTTCGCTCTACGACACGCTCACCGAACTCGGCTTCGAACTGGCCCAGGCCGATACCACCATCGAGGCACGCTCGGCGGACGCCGCTCTCGCCGAGCACCTGGACATCGCGCCGGGCACCCCGGTCCTCGAGATGCGGCAGATCGTGCGGGACCGCAACGGCAGACCTCTGCTGTCCTCGGTCATCCGGTACGCCGGCGACCGCTACCGGCTGCGCACCTCGTTCCTGCGGGGCGCCGGCGTATGAGAGCCCTAATAGCGCGGAGAACCCCGCCCCTCGCAGCCAAGGAGTCCCCGTGACGCCATCGACATCGACGCCTGAGATACGGCCGCACGGCGCGCCGCCCGCCTCCCTCGCCGCGGCGCTCGCCTCGCCGCGGGCCGACGAGATCACCGCGAGCGCGGCCGTGCTGCGCCGTGCGGGATTGCTCGGTCCGGACATCCATGTCTCCTACTTCGGCCTGCTCGACCAGGACAAGCGCGAACTGCTCGCCGGCTCGATCGCGGCCCGACGCTTCCGCGCGATGCTCATCGACCTGCGCTCCGGGGCGTCCTGGGATGTGGTCGTGTGCCCGGCCGAGGATCGGATCGTCGCGAACCGCGAACTCGACGTCGCGACCGAGGGGCACGTGCCGGTGGTGCTCGCGGAGTTCGCCCTGGTCGAGCCGATCGTGCACCGCGACGAGCGCTGGCTGGCGGCCATGCGCAAACGGGGCCTGACCGACCTGTCGCAGCTTCGTGTCAACCCGCTGTCGGCCGGGGCGCCCGGTGAGGGGGAAGCCGGCCTGCGCCTGCAACGGTGCTTCACCTTCGTGCAGAAGACCCCCGACGACCTCGGCTGGGCTCACCCGGTGGACGGCGTGACCGCGATCGTCGACGTGGTGGCCCGCGAAGTGCTCGACGTGATCGACTACGCGGACCTTCCCGTCCCCGCCGAGGACGGCAACTACCACGACCCGGCCTGGACGGGCCTGCCCCCGCGCGCCGGCCTGAAGCCCATCGAGATCACCCAGCCCGAGGGCCCGAGCTTCACGATCGACCGCGACGGCGTCGTGAGCTGGCTCGGCTGGACCTTTCAGGTCGGTTTCGACCAGCGCGAAGGCCTGGTGCTGCGCAACATCGCCATCGACGACGCGGGCGCCCGGCGCCCGGTCCTCTACCGCGCCTCCATCGCCGAGATGACCGTCCCCTACGGCGACCCGAGCCCGCAGCGCTGGTTCCAGAACTTCTTCGACTGCGGCGAATACCTGCTCGGCGGCTTCGCGAACTCACTGGAACTCGGCTGCGACTGCGTCGGCGAGATCACCTATCTCGACGTCGTGCTGGCCGACAGCGCCGGCGATGCGCGCGTCGTCCCGCAGGCGATCTGCATCCACGAGGAGGACGCGGGCATCCTGTGGAAGCACACCGACAACTGGAACGGCTCCTCCGAGTCCCGCCGCAACCGCCGCCTGGTGGTCTCCTTCTTCGTCACCGTCGGCAACTACGACTACGGCTTCTACTGGTATTTCACCCTCGACGGCGCGATCGAACTGGAGGTCAAGGCGACGGGGGTGGTGTTCACCTCGGCCCACCCCGGACCAGGGTACGAATTCGCCTCCGAGCTGGCGCCCGGCCTTGGCGCCCCATACCACCAGCACCTGTTCAGCGCCCGGCTCGACATGATGGTCGACGGCGTGGACAACGCCGTGGACGAGGTGGAGGCGGTGCTCGTGCCGCGCGGACCGCGCAATCCCACCGGCAGCGGATTCACCCAGGCCGTCACGCGGCTGCGCACCGAATCCGGCGCACAGCGGCTCGCCGACAACACGCGCAATCGATCCTGGTTGGTGACCAATCCGTCGGTGACCAACCGGCTCGGCGGCCCAGTGGGCTACATGCTGCATCCCGAGGGCAGGCCCGTGCTGCTGGCGGACGAGGAGTCGGACATCTTCCGACGTGCGACGTTCGCCACCAAGCACCTGTGGGTCACGCCCTACGCGCCGGACGAGAACTATCCCGCGGGCGACCTGGTGAACATGCACCCGGGCGGTGCGGGACTGGCGGCCTGGACCGCGGCGGACCGCGACGTCGACGGCACCGACATCGTCCTCTGGCACACCTTCGGGCTCACCCACTTCCCCCGCCCCGAGGACTGGCCGGTCATGCCGGTCGACTCGACGGGATTCGTGCTCAGACCGTACGGCTTCTTCGACCGGAACCCGACGCTGGACATCCCGGCGAGCATCGGTGACCACTGCCACCCGACCGGGCACCACCGCGAGCCCGGTCACCACGACCACGAAGGGAGCACGGCATGACCGCCGCCGCAACCCCGCTGGGTATCCAGCTCTACAGCGTCCGCGACGACATCGGACCCGGCCATCTCGACGGCACGCTCGCGCGGCTGGCCGCGCTCGGCTTCACGCACGTCGAGCCGTACGACATCCTCAGCGACACCGAAGGCCTCGCGGGAGCGCTGCGTCGCAATGGCCTGTGGGCCACGACCGCGCACGCCGACGTCGTCAACCTCGACGAGATGGCGATCCTGGACGCCGCCTCGCGGCTCGGGGTCGAGACGGTGATCGTCCCCTGGGTCGAGTCGGACAGCATCGCCGACCGCGCGGGCGTCGAGAAGCTGGCCGAGGCGATCAACGCCTCCGCCGGACGTGCCGACGAGTGCGGCATCCGGATCGGCTATCACAACCACGACTTCGAGTTCTCGCTGAAGATCGACGGCGTTTCCGCCTACGAGGTGCTCGTCGACCTGCTCGACCCGCGGGTCGTTCTGGAGCTGGACGTGTACTGGGCCGGCGTCGGCGGCGCGGACGTCTTCGAACTGCTGCCGCGGCTCGGCGACCGGGTCCGCTACCTGCACGTCGTGCACGACCGCGAGCCGGGCAACGAACGGCCGGTGCTCGGCGTGGACGCGACCGGCCGGATGGGCGAGGTCCTTGCGCTGGCCGCCGAATCGCTCGAGTTGCCGGTGATCGAGGTCGTCTCCCACCACAGCGACGTCTTCCCGCTGGTCGAGAGCAACGCCGCGTACTTCCGCCAGTTGGTGGGCGCATGAGCGCGGCTACTGACCCGACGCGCGTCGCGATCATCGGTGCGGGCAACGTCTCCGACGAGTACCTGCGTGCACTGACTTCCTACCCTGATCTGACCGTCACTGCCGTAGCGGATCTCGATACGGCGCGGGCGCAGGCGCAGGCCGAGAAGTACGGCGTGGCCGTCTCCGGCACCGCGACCGAGATCCTCAACCGTGACGACGTCGATCTCGTCGTCAACCTCACGATCCCCGCCGCGCACGCCGAGGTCGCACTCGCCGCGATCGAGGCGGGCAAGCATGTGTGGAGCGAGAAGCCGCTCGGCCTCGACCGGAAGAGCGCGCGCTCCGTGCTCGACGCGGCGAACGCACGCGGCGTCGTCGTCGGCAACGCGCCGGACACCATCCTCGGCCCGGCGATCCAGACCTCCCACCGGCTGCTCGCCGGAGGAGCGATCGGAGCAGCCAGAACCGTGCTGACGCTGATGCAGGGGCCCGGCCCCGACGCCTGGCACCCGCGGCCGCAGTTCCTGTTCGCCAAGGGCGCCGGGCCGCTGTTCGACATCGGCCCCTACTACGTCAGCACCCTGGTTCAGCTGCTCGGACCGGTCGTGTCGGTCTCCGCGGTCGGTCAGACGCCGCGGGCCGAGCGGGTCATCGGTTCGGGGCCGGAGGCCGGAACCAGCTTCCCGGTGGAGGTCTCCACCCATGTCAGCGTGCTGACCACGTTCGCGTCCGGGGTGGTCGGCACCTCCGTCTACAGCTTCGACTCACCGGTCCAGCGCCAGCTTTTCGAGGTCTCCGGCGCGGACGGCACCCTGGAAGTCCCGGTCAGCGGCTTCGACGGTCCGACCCGGCTGCTCCAGGACGGCGGCGACGACGGCGATTGGCGCACCGTGCCCGCGGAGGGCGTGCCGAGCGGCCGCGGCGTGGGCGTGCTGGAGATGGCCCGGGCCGTCCGGGCCGGCGAGCGGCCGCGCGCCAGCGGCGAACTCGCGTACCACGCCCTCGACGTCATGCTCTCGATCGAGGATTCGATCGCGGCGTCCGGCGCGACGGTGACGATCGAGAGCAGCGCGCCGCTGGTGCGGCCGATCCCGGTGGAGTGGGATCCGACCGCGCGGACGACCGAGAACCGAACGGAGCAGAAGTGATCGACGGCTACCTCAGCTACGCGGCCGCCCGCGCCACCCAGGCCGAGAGGCTCACCGAGGCGATCGGCGGGCTGGTCGGCTCGGTCGGCCGCTGGGCCGGGCGCGGCGCGCTCGCCGGACCCGGACCGGTGTTCGTCGGCATCGGCGCGAGCCTGGCCGCGGCCGCCGCCCCGGTATGGGAGCTGCGTAGCCGGGGCGTGCACGCCTGGCGGCTCGGCGCGGGGGACCACCCGATCCCGTACCCGTCCAGCCCGCACCCGATCTTCGCGGTCTCGCAGTCCGGCCGCAGTTCGGAGACGCTCGCCGTTCTCGAATCGATCGAGCAGAGCGGGCGCTTCGCGGTCGTGAACGTCGCGCGCTCCCCCATCGCGAACGCGGCCTCGAACGTGCTGGACCTCGGGAGCATCCCGGACAGCTACGCGTCCACGATCGGATACACGGCCACGGTCGCGGCCCTCGGGATCCTGGCCGAGGCCTGGGACGGCGGACGTATCGCAGAGAGCTGGTCCCGGCTGGGCGACACGTTCGCCGCCACCGAGGAGCGGCTCACCGAGCAGTTGCGCTCGCTCGCGCCGCTGTTCGCCGATGCCACGTCCGCGGACTTCGTCGGCACGGGACGGTCGGTCGGCACAGCCGAGGCCGGTGCGCTACTGTTCCGCGAGGTCGCGCGGATCCCGTCGACGGGCATGAGCACCCGCCAGTACCTGCACGGCTCGATGGAGTCGGCGGGCGGCGGCGTGCACGTGATCTTCGGCGAGGACGGGGAGCACGCGGTCGCGCGGACGCTCGCCGACGCCGGGCATCCGGTGATCCTGGTGTCCAGCGAGCGGGTCGAGGCGGGCCCGCTGCTGCATCCGGTGACGGTGCCGCGACTGCGTCCGGCGCAGAGTGCGATCGTCGAGATCCTGATCGCCCAGATCCTGGTCGAGGCGGTCGCCGAGGTGCGCGGCGTCAACGTCGAGGAGTTCGTCTTCACCAGCACCGATGCCAAGGTGCCGGCCGAGCGGTCGAGCGTTTGAGGATGGAGGAGTATGAAGGTTCTGATCGGCGCGGACGTCGGCGGCACCAAGATCGCGATCCGGGTGGCGGCGGCCGACGGTTCCACGCACAGCGACGCTGAGTACCCCGCCGACGGCTGGGACGCCTCGCCGGTCGACGACGCGGCGCGCTGGCTGCTGGACCGGCTGCTGCGCGCGGCGCCGGGCGGGGGCGAGATCGCCGCCGTGGGGATCGGCGCTCAGGGCTGCGACACGCAGGAGCACTGCACGAAGCTCGCCGCCGCGATCGAGGCGCACGGCGTGCCCGCGACGGTGGTCAACGACGCCGCGCTGCTGATCCCGGCCGCCGGGCTGGCCGGCGGCATCGGCGTCATAGCCGGGACCGGTTCGATCGGCGTCGGCGCGGATCGCGCCGGGGCCGTGCTCTTCGCCGGCGGCTGGGGCTGGGTGCTCGGTGACGAGGCGAGCGCACCGGGAATAGTGCGCGAGGCGACGAGGGCGGCGTTGGCGGACTACGACGAGGGGGGCGCGGACGACGGCCTGCTCTCGGCGCTGCTGGCCCACTTCGCCGTCCCCGATCCGCCGTCCCTCGCACGCGCCGTGAACGACGAGCCGACGCCCGAGAACTGGGGGCCGGCAGCCCCTGCCGTCTTCCGCGCGGCCGACGAAGGCTCACCGCTCGCGCGCGGTGTCATCAACGAGGCGGCCCACTCGCTGCAGGTCCTCGTCACGCGCCTGGTCGAGCGCGGCGCCGTCGGCGAGACGGTCGTGGCCGCGGGCAGCGTCATCGTCCACCAGCCGCGTCTCGCGGACCGGTTCCGCGCTTACCTGGCGCGTGCGCATCCGGGGCTGGAACTGCGCGTTCTCGACGTACCACCGGTCGCGGGCGCGATCTCGCTGGCCCGAGATCGCGCCCG